>NZ_CAWMYC010000057.1:0-145612 GCF_963872035.1 Scytonema sp. HK-05 | reverse complement strand
AAAAAAAAGAATAATTAACCACAGATGGACACAGATGGACACAGATGGAATCAAAGAGATGCAATCTTGTCTATTAATTTTTTACCAAGTCGCTACAGAATTGCCCCACCCTTCGGGTTCGCCAGTTCCCGCTTGTCGGGAAACCCTCCTATGTCCTTCGGACACGCTACGCGAACAGGACTGGACTCACCATAATTTTTGATTTGGTGGTGGGATGAATGGGCGCGACGGGATTGGGGACTGGCGACGGTTGTTGGGGAAAAATGTCCACGCATGTTTGTCCGGGTTTTGTTGCCCTTTCCATAATTTTTCGTGTTGTACCCCCCAATCCCCAATCCCTAATCCCCAATCCCCAGTCCCCTTCACATTTCACTTTTTCACTAAGATATATGCTGTCGCATATTCAGGCAGTTGCCTGATATGCTGGTCAAAATCTTTTCGATTCTGAAAAATACCTGCTAAAAAATCAAGTTGATGAAGATTGGGTAAAAATGCTCCGCCTGTATCTGACAGAACTCCCAATTGCAGTTGTTTGCGTCCACCTTTAGTATACTCAAGAACAATCACTCTACCTAAACCAATATTTTGGACATCTCCAGCAAAAGTCACTCCTGGTTTGATAGAAATTTTTGCATCTATCTTATATCCATAACCTTTGATAGCATCAACCTCTCTAAAATACCAATAGCGCTTTTGTGCTGTTGCTTTGACTCCTCTAAGGTAAGGCATTTCATTGTTTCTATCTACATTAAAAAGTCCTTTAGAGCCATCAGTAAAATTAATCAGTATTGTTCCCTCCATCAACGCTTCTTCTAAGCCCTCTCGAGTTAGATAAGCAAGCGGCTCCACCTTACCAAATTCTTTGCCACCTGGTTCGTAAATCCCTGACAAAACATCTTGTTTTGTGTATTTCGTGTAGAATTTATTATTACTGGAGTTATCTTTTAAACTATAAATTGGTGTATTATAAGTAGATGTTTTTTTGTGAGAACCTGGATGAGTAAAAACAGCATATTTTGTAATTCGCAATTGTTTTTGATCGGGAGTTTGAGAGTTATATGCAGACCATTTAATAACTCGAAAATGGGTATTGATAAAATTAGGATCTTGTAAACGAGTCGCTCGATTATTGGCAATATCTTCCTGTAACACAGAAATCATGAAATCCAAGGTTTTGAGAATGTCTTGTACATTAACTCCTTGAGCGCCAAGTAATCCCGTACGTAGAACAGTTGGGTCTTCGGAAGCGTAGTCTTGGTAATATTTTCTAGTATTGGAGAGAACGCTTAATAAGTCTGCTTGATTGAAATTTACCTTAAGTGTAGGTGGTAGTTTTCCTGAAGTGAGAACCTGACCACCCTGAACGCTAAATTTATACTTTTGCAACTCATCGATGACTTGATAATATGTTGATACTGGTTCTGACTTTTGCCCAGATGAACGAGTGTTTTGTTTGTCTTGATTCTCATATGATGTTTGCTGAAAAATAAAAGCATTCTCTTGACCTGAGGCAAAGGAAATCTGCTGTTGAGGTAGAGCAGAATTTTCCGGCTGAGTTTTGGATAAATTCTGTGCAGCTGGATGTTGTTGGGCTAGCTGTTTAGTTTTTGACTGAGTATACAAATAGCTACTGCCTAAACCGACAACTAATAAAGCAGCAAAACTGACTGTGAGGCGGAGTTTTTGACGCAATGGGAGACTCATAAGCTGGAGAATGAATTTCTACTGGTAAATAATACAAGACTTACGCCGACAAACAAGGCGGAATTGCCTGCAAGTGCATAAGTTGATTTCACTGGCACCTAAGAACAATTAGGCTGCTCATTGCCTACACTCAAGGTAACTCTCTATCCCCTTGGCTTTAGGTTAAGGGGTTTTTATTTGGCAATAGTAGCAAAGGTGGGCGGCGCTTCATATACGGAATCTTGTCTTGTGGCTAACTTTTGCAAGCCTTACTTCGCATCTCATCTACCGCTGTCGCCAATCTAACTTAAGTCCAACCCACCAAAAGGTTAATAGGGAAAATCCTACTAAAGCAGTCAAATCGACTACCACTTGCCCAGTTATTGGTCCTAGTAAGGTTTGTCGAAGAGCAGATGCAGCGTAGGTTGCAGGGCTTAACCGTCCTACGCTCACCAGAATATCGGGTAAACGGTTCTCTGGGATGATAACTGGACCAATAAACAGCATTACCATTGTCAAGAGTAAGCTGAAAGAATCGCTTTCTTGTGGCGTGCTAGCATTCGTCCCTATTAGCGCACCAAGTCCGGCAAGGGGTAGGACACACAAGGGTATTACCAATAGAATGATGGGGTTTAAACTCACCGAAAGCTTGAGAAACAGGATACCAAACCCCAGGATGCCCAATAGTGCTGGTAGGGAGAGGAGAAAAAATGCCACAACTGAAGCAATGATTAAAGCTTCTCGGCGAATAGGTAAAGTAGCATAATATTCCAAGGTTCCAGAAAACCGCATATAGGCAAACCGAGATGCCATTTTGTCCAAGTTGCCAAACATCAGCGTCATTACAAGATTGCCAGTCAAGATGTATCCTAGCGTTTCCTGTCCAGTTCCTTGAGCAAAGCTACCGAGGGCGATGATACTCAGCATCGGAGCAACGAAACTCGTGAGTATGATAGCCCGCCACGACCAACGCCAGTTTGTCAATTCCATCAAGAATAAGTCCACTAGTTGCACAAGGAAAGAGGGAGGGTTACGCTTGTTGTGCATAATGCAGATACAAATCTTCTAGGGTTGCTGAGTACAGGCGAAAGTCATCTACCATATCCAAGTTTAGGAAATTAAGGGTTAAAGTGACTTGGTTCCATTCCAACAACACCCGCCAATGACCCGGTTGCAAGGGAATGAAGGTTAGATCGGGTGGCAGAGTTGGGGGGTTTTCTGGTGAAAAAAAGAGTTCCAAGCGTAGCATTCGGTCAACTTGCTGCTTGAGTTCACTTGGACGACCTACTGCAACCAGTTCCCCAGAACGCAGAATACCAACTCGTTGGATTGCCTTTTCTGCCTCAATCGCATCATGGGTAATCAGAATAATAGTTGTGCCTTGCTCCTGGTTGATACAGCGCAAATTGTCCCAAACCAGCTTGCGGCGTTGGGGATCAAGGTCATTTGTAGGTTCATCCAGCATCAGCACGGGTGGGGAACCCGCCATTGCTACAGCTAACCTCAGTAATCGCCTTTGCCCACCAGATAGTCGGGAACTCGGTTTGTGACGCAGTTCTTGAATTTGCCATAAATCCAGCAAAGCATCACACTCCTTGCGAGCATCGTTGCGGCTCATTCCACGCAAATGAGCAGTGAAGAACAGCGCCTCACCCACCGTCAAATTGTTGAGTGCCCCGCTTTCCTGCGGCATATAACCAACATTCATTTGTACTAGATGGGGAGCTTTGATGATATTGTGTCCGAAAAAGGCGATCGCCCCAGAATCAATAGACAACAAATTCACCATCTGGCGTATCAGGGTACTTTTGCCCGCCCCGTTATCGCCCAAAATACCAAAGATTTCACCTTCATAAATTTGGAGTGTGATGTTCTTATTGGCGGGTTGGGTTTGTCCTGGATAGAATTTCACCAAATTCTGGATATCGTAGACAATCACGAGTTTCGCTCAAGGAAATCTGAATTAGAAAATACATCTCTCAAGAACATATGACAAAAATCTCATTTTCATCAAAGTAAGCCAGGCTGCATAAGTTGTCAAAAGCCGCTGTATTTATATTCAGATGGTTGTTGGAGCAAGGTTATGCGAATCTACTGGAAGCCGATTATTTGTGAGGTGATATTAGAAATTCTGCTAGAGGTAGCCCCAGGCAGCTATGGTATGATGGCGACTATTAGCGAGTATTTGGTGGAATCGACTTGGGAAGCTAGCAGAGCTTCAATTCAACTGGTCTTAGGAATGAATTCCCAACCAGCTTTCCAGTAATGTCTCTAAAAGGGATAAGTGCCATCTGCTCCTCAAAACATTTACGTTACAAGACTTGCAGACAAATTTTGTTTTCCCCTAAAATGAGCTAGTGGCTACAAAAGTTTTTACAATCTTGGATCTACAGGTTCGCTCTCCATCGCTAAAATACCAAAAACGCACTCATGCACACGACGCAGAGGAGCATGGGCAACAAATCGCTCCAACGCTTCAACACCCAAGGCAAATTCTCGCATAGCCAAAGACCGCTTGAGTGATAACCCACGTTGGCGCAGACGTTGCAAATTCTCAGGCGTTGAGTATTCTGGACCATAGATAATTCGCAGATATTCTCGCCCGCGACACTTAACAGCAGGCTGCACAATACCGCGATCGCCTTTAACAATAAACTGCATCGGCTTAACAACCATGCCTTCACCCCCTGCGGTAGTGAGTTCTTCCCACCAGTGAACCCCTTCTGCTAAACTGCTGGGGTCAGTCAAATCTATCACCTTGTATGTCGTTGCTAGCAGTAGCTCAGGGTCACACTGAGCAATTTTCGCTGCTTGCTCCATGTGCCAGCGATGGTCTTTATCTGTGTGGACGGTTCCCTCTGTTGCCAAAATGTGGAAAGGAGCAAGTTTGAGGTCGGATATATCATCCACTGACCAACAATAGCGGCGGTAAGCACTGACGTACTGCTGTGTCATTTGGGCACGTTCTTGAAACTGACTCAGTTGGGTGCTCACCTCAACACCGCGCTGCTGTGCTTGTTGCAACACACTTACAGCATCCCCAAGAGCAAGCCGTGATGATACCCCAACAGCTGCATATTGTTTCCGCAGCAACCCCTGTGCTTTGGCTGACCAAGGCATGAGTTCGCAATCCAAGCAAACCCAATCGGTATTAAATGTTTCCCAAAAGCCACTTTGGGAGAGGGCAGCATTGACTCGCGCCAAAAATTCTGCCTCTAAGTTTGGATTGTCAAAAAAGCGCCGTCCAGTGCGCGTATAGCAGATACCAATCCCCTCGTTTCCCACGCCAAACCGTTTTCTGGCAACTATTTCATCTCGGCACACAATGACCACTGCCCGTGAACCCATGTGCTTTTCTTCGCACACAACTTCAGTGATTCCTTGGTTTTGGTAGTAGGCAAAGGCTTGTGTTGGATGTTCCAGATATCCTGATTCTTGAGATGTCTCCACAGGCGACATCGTGGGTGGCAGATAAATCAGCCATTTGGGGTTAGCAGCAAAACGGCTCATCACCTCTAGGGCGGCGATCGCATTTTCTTCCCGTATTTTAATGTTAGGTGAAAGTCGGGTGGTGATAATGCGCTTACCAAGTACATCTTCAATATGAAGCACATCATCTAACTGCTGCTGTAAGCTTGTAGAGATGTTGTCTGGAATTTCTCTACTCAACCCTTTAATAGGTCTAGCAGGTTCGCAGTAAGTGCGCGCAGCAGGAACGCTCACCAGTTCCTTCTCTGGATAACGCAGCGCAGTCAGTTTGCCGCCAAAAACACAGCCCGTATCAATATCAATCGTGTTATTGAGCCATTGGGCTTCTAAAACGGGGGTGTGTCCGTAGACAACCATTGCCTCACCCCGGTACTCTGCTGCCCAGTTGTAACGAACGGGTAAGCCAAACTCATCAATTTCACCTGTGGTTTCGCCATACAAGGCAAACTCGCGCACAGCACCAGACCCCCGTCCCTGCATTTCCTGCTTTAACCCCGCATGAGCAACGACAAGCCGCCCTGCGTCGAGAACGTAGTGACTCACGAGGGAATCGAGAAACTCATACAGTTCTTTAGTAAAGGGTTTGCGTATATCCTCTGGTAACGCCTCAATTTCTGCCAAGGTTTGCTCTAACCCATGATTGACCTTGACATTTTTACCTCGTAATTTCCGCAACAGCTTGTTTTCATGATTACCAGGAACGCAAATAGCCGTACCTGCTGCAACCATGTTTCGCACAAGCTTAACTGTATCTAGGATACGTGGTCCCCTGTCTAGCAAATCACCAAGAAAAACAGCCTTGCGTCCCTCGGGGTGGTAGTAGGTGGGGAAGTGGAGGGATGAGGGAGAAAAAGAGATTACTTCGGCTACTTCGGCTACTTTTTTTGTCTCCGTGTCCTTCTCGTAGCCTAATTTTTGCAGTAATATTTCGAGTTCGTCGCAGCAGCCGTGAATGTCGCCAATGATGTCAAAGGGACCGTGTTCGTACTTACGGTTGTTCCACAGAGGTTGACGCTCAATTTCGACGGCTTCAATTTCCTCTTGGGAGTTGAGGACGTAGACGTAGCGGAAGCCTTCTCTTTCCAAGCCTCGCAGGGAACGCCGCAAACACTGAGTGTGACGGCGTACGACATGAGGACCAAACTGGCGATCGCTTCTTTGCTGGTTGCGTTGGTGACACAGTTCTTCTGGTAAGTTGAGGGCGATCGCCACGGGAAAACAATGATACTGCCGTGCTAATGCCACGAATCCTTTACGGTCTTCTGGTTGGACGTTGGTAGCATCGATTACCGTCATTTTACCTGCTGCCAGTCGCTTTGCGGCAATAAAGCGCAGCACCTCAAAGGCATCATGGGAAGCAGATTGGTTATTTTCATCATCGGACACCAAGCCGCGACAAAAGTCTGAGGATAAAACCTCAAAGGGCTGAAAGTGCTTGCGAGCAAAGGTCGATTTGCCAGAACCCGAAGCACCAATAAGCACAACCAGGGAAAGTTCAGGAATATTTAATTTCATCATTTTGCGGTCAAGTTCGTCAAATTTCATGGCGAAACACCCCCATCTGCGTAGGAGAACCAACCTCTGCATCTTCCAGCCCTACAGGTTGAAACTGCACCGTGTAGCCGAAGCGTTCTGCAACTTGCTTTGCCCAATTCTGGAATTCTTGGCGCGTCCATTCAAAGCGGTGGTCTCTATGTCGCAGTTTTCCAGCAGGCAAGTTCTCAAATTTAACGTTGTATTCTATATTGGGTGTAGTCACTACTACCGTTTTAGGTTGGGCAAACTCAAACAACACTCGCTCAAAAGCAGCAAGACGTGGTAGGTCGAGATGCTCAATCACTTCAATCACCGTAGCAGCATCGTATCCTGTGAAACGTTTATCCTGGTAAGTGAGTGCGCCCTGAATCAGTTGTAGGCGATTCGATTGGTTGCTAGGTAAGTGCAGGCGGTCTAATCGCTCTTGTGCTACCTCTAGCGCCCGATAGGAAACGTCAACACCTGTAATTTGCTCAAAAAAGCTGTCTTTGAGCAGCATACGCAACAAAGTCCCCTGACCGCAACCTAAATCAATAACTCGTTTTGCACCATTTTCTTTCAAAGCAGCATCTACAGCATTTAACCGCTGCTGCTTTAAGCTCATAGGCTTTTCTACAGCTGCTTCTTCTTCTGCATTGGTTTCTTCAGCACTGTCTGGATCAAGTTCGTCTTCCTCTGCAAGTTGTGCTAAAGCAGCGCGAGTTAGGCGATGTTGTCGTTTCAAGTAACGACGGGTAATGGCTTCCCGCGCTGGATGCGCCCTTAACCAACCCTCACCATGACGCAGTAGCTTTTCTACTTCGTCATCATCTACCCAATAGTGTTTATCGTCATCCAATACGGGAATAAGTACGTACAGATGACTCAGCAAGTCGGCAAGGGGCAGGGTATGCTGCAATTCCACAGTGTAATACTTGCTGTCTCCCCAATCAGGAAATTTCTCATCTAGAATGTGATTTTGGGCAGTTACAGTGTAGCCCAACGGCTCAAAGAGCTGCCGCAGGAATCCTTCGCCACCTCGACAAGGTAAAACAGATATTTTCGCAACCAGAGATATAGGAGTTTGTGTTAATTCTGGTTTGTCTTTGCAACGACCTGCAAGTGCTGTACTGAAGACTTGGGCGATCGCCACACTTAAAAATGAAGAAGCGACGTAAGGGCGATCGTTCACATATTGTTCCAGATTTGCACTACGTCCACGCACCAACTTCACTGGGTCAATATCCAAAAGCAGCGCCGCAGTACATCGTTGCTCACTGGCTTCTGGATAGAAGACGTGCGCTTGTCCAAAGGAAAGAGAAAAAGATTGGCAGCGGTCTGGGTGTTTATGCAGTAAGTACCCTAAATCCGTTGCTGGGTAAGATGTGGTCGTAATCAACAGTAGCATTCACTTGTGCAGAGGTTCACTTTGGCGAGGATAATTATGACTACTGCTCAATGCCAAATGATTACGGAAAAATTTCATGTCCTTTAGGCGTTAATATTATTACTTTGCTTTATAAATTGTTACAAAAAGGCTTTTAATTGAGCTTGCGCCATATTTGCCGCTGCCATTGACGATGAACTATCCTATTTTCCTGTTTTCCATTTCATTGATTGTATATGGAATTGAAACCCTCTAGATCATTAGGGAGCATCTTGTGACCATCGACACTGATCGCGGTAGCGGCAGGTTTTTTCCTTGAAGATTTCCGTTAATCTTGAACCTACGCACTAAAATTTTTGTTAAGACTGGGAGTGAGGAGTCAAGTGTGGAAGTGTAGTGACGATTGTGGCATTTTCCCTACACCCGTAAGGGCGCAAGCCATTACACCTTTAGCACGCCAGTCAATTCAACGCGAGGGTAGTCCGTCCTTGGAGGTTTCCTTCCTGCATTGTAGACACAAAGTAGACGCGTAGCTGCTTCCCTCCGGGTAGCAACTGCCCACCGGGGAAGCCCGCAGGCGAAACGCTTCCCTTCAGCGTACATTCGTTCAAAAACCTTCATTTTTCGTTTCACTGCGTAACTCCTGTTCATCAAGACCCCACCTAGTTGCTGTCTAGGTGGGGTTTGATACTGTTATCCCGGTTTTCATTTGGATGAAGTATGGGTTTGTAGTTATCGCTTACAAGGTTAATAGCAGAAAGCGCATTTCATACTTAAATTTGAGGCACAAACTCATATTTTCGCTCACTAGTCTGTATTGTTAAGCACAAAATTCGATGCGCTTACCCTGCACCAAATCCTAACAACGTGTAATCAAATCAATCCAGTTGAGCAGACCGACAAACGTAATTGGCGGTCTGTTGCAAGCGGTTGTGAGGAGATAGACTTTGGTTTCAACTCTTAACTTATAAGGTACCGCGAAGGTCCCGCGATGAGCTCCGGCTTCAAAGCCCTGGGCTATGATGACATCGACTCCTGCTTCAACAAGAATTTCTGCTTCACAAACGGTTGTTGCAGTGGCTAACACAATTGAGCCTATCGCGTGTATCTCACGAATTGCCTCAATGGGCGCAGGACCAAAGTGGAAACTAACAGGGATGTTTGTCAGGATTTGAATAAATCATCTGCGAAACCTTAGGCGGTTCATTGCCAATGTGAAAGGCGCGGACTCGTTCCTCAATCACTTTATCTGCATTCGTCACCCGCGCAAATTGCCTTTTGTGTTCTACCCAAGACTCCACAAGCGCTGTTTCCACAAAGCGACCAGGGTCTGATAAATCTTGATACACGCCCCACTGAATCGCGCCATCACGGCGACGAATTTGACTGAGTGCCTGCATCACCTTGGTAAACTCTTCGGCGTTTGCTGGATCAATGCGATACTCCAGGGTAATTAAGACAGGACCATCATTTGGGCACGGTTCAAAAGCGATGCGTGGCTGCTCCCAGTGCAGGGACGCCTGCAAGTCCAATTTTTCAGCACAGCGAAGACGATAACGCACTGTTAGCAAAACACACACAATTAATCCCACAGCGGCACTAGCAAGGGCTATTGAGATACTTGTCCGTTGAGCTAAAGCACCCCACAAAAGACTGCCCAGCACCATACCTCCCTGGAACACAAGCAATTGCACAGATAAGGCTCTGGCACGCACCCACGTAGGAACTGCTGTTTGCGCGGCGACATTGAGACTAACCATAACGCTGAGGGAGGAAATTCCCACTAGCAGCATCACTACCCAAACCAGTGGTACGATGCGGAAAAATGCCAGCGCCAGCATCATCACGCCCATAAGCAGGGATGACAGCGCCACCACCCTGTCGCTGGAAAGCTTCTGCCGTGCTTTGGGTAAAATGAACGCTCCTGCTAACCCACCAATGCCCCAAAAGCCAAGAACGACACCGTAGCCAAACGCATCCAGCCCCAACTCTTTACGCCCCAGCAGTGGCAGTAGGGCAAACAAGGCACTAGCAAAGAAAATATAAGCAACAGTTCTAATCAGCACAGACTGAAAAACTGGGGCATAACGGATGTAACGTACGCCTGCTTGCATTGCTCCTACGACACGTTCTGTAGGTAAGGCACTCTTTTCATGCCTGCGCTGCCAGCGATAAATTACAAGTATCACGCTCACAAATGAGGCAGCGTTCAGCAGGAAAACAACACCTGTTCCGGCTGTGGCGATGATTATCCCCGCGATCGCTGGACCAATTGAGCGAGATAAATTCACAACAATGCCGCTGAGAGTCACAGCTTGCGGCAGTTCTTCTCTTGGTACCAGTTCGGGGGTGACAGCTTGCCAAACGGGCATATTCATTGAACTGCCGATACTTAGAGCAAAGGTCAGTCCTAAGAGTATCCACGGAGTTGTGATGTGAGCTATTGTCAGCACACCTAATAAACTCGCCATAGCCAGCATCCAACCCTGCGTCCATAGCAACATCTTACGGCGGTCAACAACATCGGCGATCGCTCCTGCTGGTAACGCCAGCAAGAAAAACGGCAAGCTAGACGCCGCCTGCATCAGCGCCACTAACAACGGTGAATCGGGTGCAAGAGTTGTCATCAACCATGCTGCGCCGACATCGTGCATCCAAGTCCCAATGCTAGACACCGCCGATGCCACCCACAAGGCACGAAACACCGGCTGACGCAGGGGAGTCCACATGGAAATAGCAACTGCTGATGGTGATGTCATAGGGAGATGCAGAAGTAGGGTGGATAGAGCAAGTCAGGGCTATTTCATTTAAGCTTGTAACTGCCCTGCAATTCATAATACTCTTAACAAAATAACTATTTAAGCTATTAGATTTCTTACAAAAATCCAATTTAAGGGTATTTTGAACCGCAGATACACAAAGCATTGGACGCAGACAAACACTAGTTAATTATCTGTGTCCATCTGTGTCCATCTGTGGTTTGACATTCAAAAAATCGACTTTTGCAGGAGGTCTATTGACTAAACAAAAAAGTTGTTAAATCCTGTAAGATACGTAATCCCCTAAGAGAACCAGAAACTAGGCGAGTTGCCGCAATTGGTTGTTTGAGTAGTCCCATTGCTAAAGGAAATGCCTGTAAAGAACCATCATGAAAAGCATTGGTGAGGTTTGGAATATTATGGCGTACATCGTCGCTGATAACTCGCAGCATTGCTACAGAAATTCCCAACTCACTCAAAACTTGTAAGGCTGCATATCCTTCCATGTCTACAACGTCAGTATTATAAACTTGACCTAATTGCAGTTTTTCACTGGCAGAATAAATGAGGCGATCGCTCGTCAAACCAACTCCTGTGAAAACTCTGTCTTGCAATTTCTTTTGCAGTATCTCTGTTAACTCTGGATTGCAGAAAAGTTCAGTAGCCTTTTTATTTTCTTCTGCAATGGGAGAAACGCAACTTCGATACAGGACAGCCTCTCCAACGCCGTATTTGGGCGACAAACTCCCACATAAACCCATTAGCAAAACTCTGGGTTGGGAATGCTCAGAAAAGTGCCCAGCCTGTAGCCATTGTTGTAGATATTTCGTTAATGCTGATGGTCCCATAGGAATCGGGAAAACGGGCGGTGTAGGAACTGCAGCGCGATTTAATCCTTTGCAAACAGACTTGTACTCTGCTCCTTGAGCAACCAGAATGGCATCAACAGGCATTGTCATTATTCTCTGCCCTGTGTTTTTCCGTAGTTGAGGGAATTATATTTTTTCTATGCGTATTGAGTTTAACAGCGTTATAGCAAGGTACACGACTTATGACAATTCGCACGTTTGTGACTGGTGCTACAGGCTTTGTTGGTGCTAATTTGGCACGGTTGCTTGTGCAGGAAGGCTATGGAGTCCGGGCGCTAGTTCGTCCTAACAGCCGCTTGGACAATTTACAAGATTTAGACGTAGAGATTGTGAAAGGCGACCTGAACGATCCGGATTTACAGCAGAAAATGCAGGGCTGTCAGGTACTATTTCACGTTGCGGCTCACTATTCTCTTTGGCAAGCTGACCGACAGGTATTATATCACAATAATGTCTTGGGAACGCGTAATGTGTTAGCAGCTGCGCGTCAAGCAGGGATTGAACGCACTGTTTATACCAGTTCCGTCGCCGCTATTGGGGTAGGTGAACCAGGAAAGGTTGTAGATGAAACACATCAAAGCCCGCTTGAGGAACTAATTGGTCACTACAAGAAGTCTAAGTATCTAGCTGAGCAGGAAGCCAAACAAGCGGTAAAACAGGGTCAAGATATCGTGATTGTCAATCCAAGCACTCCAATTGGTCCAATGGACATCAAACCAACTCCTACTGGAGATATTATTCTGCGGTTTCTGCGAAGGCAAATGCCTGCTTACTTAAATACGGGTTTGAATTTTATCGATGTGCGCGATGTGGCGAGGGGACACTTATTAGCTTTGGATAAAGGAAAAACAGGAGAGCGTTATATCTTAGGTAACCAAAACCTTTCTCTCAAAGCAGTGCTTGATCAACTCGCCGAAATCACAGGTTTGAGTGCTCCTCAAAAATCTATCCCAGGATGGATACCTCTAAGTTTAGCTTGGATTGATGAGCGAATTCTCGCGCCTTTAGGCAAACCGCCTTCGATTCCTTTGGATGGTGTTCGTATGTCGCATCAACCGATGTATTACAACGCTTCCAAAGCAGTCAGAGAATTAGGTTTGCCTCAAACCCCAATTAGAACTGCTTTACAAGACGCCGTAAATTGGTTTGTGGCTCAGAAATACGTTGAGGTAGCATACAAATAGAGACTTTTTGGCTGTTTACCATAACCAAGCAAAATTGTCATCGGACATTTTTCGTAATTGGTTGAGTGCAGACTGCTGATAGCTAGAGTCCATATCAAGGTGTTGAGGAGAATTATGGGCATTCAATTACAACAAGCTATTGAAATAGGTAAGTATTTAGTGACTCAACGTCTGTTGGGTCGCAAACGTTTCCCTCTGGTTCTGATGTTGGAACCGCTTTTCCGGTGTAATCTGGCTTGTTCCGGTTGTGGGAAAATCCAGCATCCTAAAGAAATACTTAAGCAACACTTAACTCCTGAACAATGCTTTGCCGCAGTGGAAGAGTGCGGCGCACCAGTTGTCTCTATTCCTGGCGGCGAACCCCTGCTGCATCCCCAAATTGATGAGATTGTCCGAGGCTTGGTTGAACGCAAAAAGTTTATTGTCTTGTGTACCAATGGATTGTTGTTAGAGAAGAGCCTCGATAAGTTTCAACCTTCACCTTACCTGACTTTCAGTGTCCATTTAGACGGGATGCGGGAGCTACACGATAAGTGTGTGGATCGCAAAGGAGTGTTTGACATTGCAATTCAAGCAATTCGTGCAGCAAAAGCGAGAGGATTTCGTGTCGCTACAAACACTACGGTTTTTGAAGGGGCTGATCCTAAAGAATTGCAGGAGTTGTTTGACTTCCTCAGTAGTTTGGGTATTGATGGGATGACAATTTCCCCAGGCTACAGTTACGAGTGGGCACCGGATCAAGAGCATTTTCTCAAACGCGAACAAACACGGGCACTCTTCCGGCAAATTTTTGCTCCTGTGAAGGCGGGTCAAAAAAACTGGAACTTTATTAACAGCCCACTGTTTTTAGATTTTCTCATTGGTGAAAAAGACTACGATTGTACCCCTTGGGGTAGTCCCAGCTATAGCGTTCTTGGTTGGCAAAAGCCTTGTTACCTTCTGAATGAAGGTCACTACAAGACTTTTCAAGAACTATTAGAAAAAACAGATTGGAAGCAATACGGTCGCGCTAGCGGTAATCCTAAATGTGCAGATTGCATGGTACATTGCGGTTATGAACCCACCGCCGCAATGGATGCGATGCAGCCGACAAATATCGGGCGATCGGTAAAGGCGGTATTGGGGATAGGGACCTAGTGGTCTATGTCATTAATTGTGATGCATTTGTAAATTACACAAATTTTGTAGAGACGTTGCATGCAACGTCTCTACAACCCGGTTGAGCTTAGTACAGAATTGCACAAGTTCTTAACGTTACACATCTCATTCTGTTAGCGTGCCTCTTGCGGAGGAGGCACGCTGCACTAACGTTGATTTCAGTTCCTACAATAGAAGATAGAGGTTTCTGACAACGATTAGGGATTTTGTAATGCCCAAAAGTCTTGCTAACAAAATAGTTGTATTTGGCTTACTTTGTTCTTTGCTAGCACTTACAACTGGCTGTGGGGATGAAAGTTCTAGTGACACGAACTCTTCAGAAGTCAATCAAACAACAGAAATCAGGAATGGTGAAGTTAAACTTAATTGTTCATCCAACTCACCAGATGATCAAGTGACTACAACCGCGACTGTCAATGGCAGAGAGTACAAATGTGAGAATGGGCGGACGACTAGGGTGAGATAAAGCTGATGACTCGCCAACAGTTGTCCTCATGACACCGTAAACAGGAGCGTTAGCCTATGAAACTCAGGTTCGGATTCACTTCAAACTGACTCACAATCGTCGGAGTGTAACTGGTAATAGCGCTGGGATTTGCCTCAAGTTCAGCTTGCGTGTAGTATGGAATACCGTAAGTGGTAACAGTGAGTTTCTGGGTTTGAGAGTCAATACCAAACTTAGTCCAGCCATAAGTCGTAGTTGACAAGTAATCACCTTGTACCAATTTGGCATCAATCAGATCATTGGCTGAAGCCAGATTATTATTCAATCCTATGGGGTCGTAGCCTAACGGAGTTAATTGAGCGTCAAGAGACTGTTTGAAGAAGTCATCTTTGTCGTTAGGTATGCTGTCAGCATCGTAAATGACGGGTAAGGAGTCGTAGAAAGCTTTCTGCTCAGGAGGGAGAAAACCAAGTTGAGCTCCTGTTTCAATCGAAAAAGGAGCAAAGGGTGTATCGGCGACAGGTCCTGTGATAACTTCAAAAGCACTGGTGGCAATTTGGGGTTGACCGGGACCAAGCTGGTAAGTGAGGTTATTGACTATCGTACCGTGAAGGTCTGCGGCAATAAAGACGACGTTTTGGATGTTGTTATCGTCAATAAACTTAAGTAGTTCGGTGCGTTCTGCGGCATAGCCTTCGTAGCGATCGCGTGCTCCAACCAATTCCAAATTTTGAATTGGCTCAGGGATAGTGATAAATTTCCAGGTGATGCCATCGTGTTCAGCTTTCAGTAAATCTTGCTTAAACTGGTTTAGTTGAGCTTGTCCCAGTAAAGTGCGCCGCTTCTCGCTTGGTTGTCCGGTAGCTGGATCAATATCAAAGGAACGAGCAAGAAATTCGGCTATTTGGTTGGAATCGAAAGGATTGGTCACTCCTGGTAGTTCTTCATCCCGGAAGGATCGTGTATCCAGCACGAATGTAGCAGCATCACTACCATAAGTATTGTAGCGATAGAGTTTCGGCTTACCTTCGGTCTGCAAATCGCCCGTTGCACCGTAAAAGTCATTGCGAATTGGATTGTACTCGACAAAGGCTTGCAAACCATTGCGATAGAGCTCCGTCTCGTTGATCAACCCATTTGTGGTTTCAAAGCGGGGATCAGAAGCTGCTGGCGCTCCCCCTGCAAAGTCATTAGTCACTTCATGGTCATCAATGGTTGCCAAAATAGAAGTTGAAGACCGCAAATCGCTCCAGGTATTTATGCCAAAACGGTCACTGTAAACTTCCTTGTGCTTGTCACGAAACTCTTGTAAGGTTTTGGCTTGTTCGACAGGAACTGTAGGCGAGGGAGAATCTGCAAGGATAGTATCGCCTAGTTCCACAAAGAATTCCAAGTTGCTCTCATCAGCATTGGAGATAGCAGGGTAAGGGTTTAAATCTCCACGCCAGTCACCTGACACACCAAACGTGAGTCCTGCATAAGTTGCGAGTGGTGCTGAGGTGTGCAATTTACCGGAACTATTGCTTCCTGAAGTGTCAATAGCGCGGTAGTAGTAATCCGTTCCCGGACTCAAATCCTGAAGCTGAACTTTGACGGGTTGCGCTGGGTTTGTCGTATAAGTAATCGCTGCCTTTGCGTTCTGGAAGTTCGGGTTGGTAGCATACTCAAAAATCACCACACCTGGAACACTACTGCGCGTCCACAATACAGCCGAGGTTTGGGTAGTATCCCCTGATGCAACACCATTCGGCAATGCTTTATCAGGCAGTTCCAAGAACGGATCCTGTTGTGAGAAAAACTCCGCTACTTTCTTGACAGTTTCCACATCTTTGTCCGAAATGTAGATTGGGAATAAGGACGTGTCAACTAGTCCCTGTTCCAATTTAGAATCAGTTAACCAGGGGAATTTATAAGTATTGAAAACGGAATTTTGATTGTTTAAATCTTGCATAATAAATATTGTCAAGACTTATGTTTTAATTATTAATTGTATATTTACCACCTAACGTACTTACTAAGATGAGTAATCCACAGAAATAAATTGTTTCACAACAGCAACAAAGCGTTCCATGTCAGCACGGGCGATCGCCCCCATTGTCGAGACTCGAAAGATAGATTTGGCTAAAGTTCCTTGACCTGCATAAATCACATAGCCCTGTGCTTTGAGTTGGTCGTGAAACTCATCATAGCTGAAACCCTCTGGCAGATAGAAGGCATTGAGGACGACAGATGAACTTGTTGCAGGAAGTAAGGGTTGAATTCCCATTGCGAATAACCCGTCCCGCACTAAGCTAACGAGTTGACTATAATAGCTATGTCTTGCACGCCAACCCCCTGCTTCTTCCAGTTCTTGCAAAGCTTCTGCTAAAGCATAGAATACTTGAACGGATTGGGTAAAAGGAGTACCGCCTTTGTCTTGCTGTTGGCAATAGGTTGCCAAGTCTAAATATAAGGTGCGTGGGGTGTTAGCATCAGCCATTGCATCTCGGCGCACGATCACAAAGGCTGTTCCCGGAACACCATGCAGACACTTATTGGCTGTAGCAGCACAAGCTGTGATTCCCCAAGATTCAAAATTCAGTTCCTCAGCACCAAAACTGCTGACCGCATCTACCAAAAGTTGGATTTTGCGTTCTTGACAAATTGCGCCAAGTTGAGCCAAATTATTCAAGCGCCCCGTGGTGGTTTCGTGATGAACGACGGCAAGGTGGGTGATGTCGTCATTCTCATCTAGGAGTGTTACCAAACGCTTGAGATCAATTTCGGCACCCCAGGGATGGTGGAGTGTGGTGTATTCAATCCCGTGGATGTTGGCAATTTTGGAGAGCCGTTCGCCATACACACCGTTTTCAATCACCAGCAACTTGCCGTTCCTTGGTACCAGACTGGTCACCATAGCTTCCATTGCTGCTGTACCAGAACCCGTGAGCAAAACTGCTGCCCAGCGTTCGCCTGACAAGTCGTAGATTTGAAGTAGTTTTTCGCGGATTGTGCTTTGAAGTTGGGAAAACTCAACTTCACGATGACACAAATCGGGACGCAACAGAGCATTTCTGACGCGATCGCTAAGATTGACAGGACCAGGATTCAGGAGAATATTCATAATTTTACGTTTTCTGAGCATAGACTGCTTGGTCAGAGGACTGTCGTCAACTCACAAAGCAATTCATCTCACGCTGCCCTTACGGGTCAGACGTGAGCCTTCTTGCTGTTTTAGGTAAAACTGACTTCTGCCAGGGCAAAGGATTGTCAGCCAACTTTATCACGAGCCAACCACAACTCCCAACTGATGAGTGGCATTAAATCACTTTATTGCTCACACTGTTTTGGGGTACTGAGCGTGTGTTGTGTCCAATGCAAGCGCTGCTTTAAAAAACGATACCCTTCGGGTTCGCATTCAAACAACTTTTAGTTGCGTTAATACTCTGCATGAATTACCAAAACGTTTGATGTTAAGGCAACTTTCAAAGGAGCGTCAAATTCTTTGAGACTGTTTTGGCGGTGTCGTTAAGCAGTCTGAAATATGTTTGAGCTTGAGCGAGTTCAATATTTAGTTGCGCCCGTTCTTCTGGGGGAACACTTTTATCTATTGAGGTAAAACACTGTGCTGCAAAGGCAAAGGGAACACTGGCGGTATAGACGTTAGCCCAAGGTTTGTCCGATTAATCGCAGAGATAGTATAGTAATTTTTAGACTTCATTACACGCTCTTTCTTACAGTGGATGCACTTAGACCAAGATCGGTATAACTTTTTTGAAGGAACGTCAACACCCTGCATAGCGGGGTGTAAGGGTTTAAGGGTGTAGGGGAACCCCGTACCACAAATAAGGGGACTTGTAAGAAAGTGGGGTGAAAGGACTGTGCATTAACCTTACACCCCCAAGCCTTACACCCCCTTCTGGTCACTTAAGATTCAGACACCAGATTGGAGATAAATGAGCTGCAATCTGCTTCCACGTCCTACCAGCATCGTCCGAGAAAAATATCTGACCGTCACTGGTTCCAAAAGCAGCCAGATTTCCTGAAGTGGAAAGAGTTCCCGTGTTAATATTGTCATCAAACCACTCCGGCAGCCCTTGCTCACACTTAGAAAAAGTTCCTGGCTTGTCGAGCGGGTGTCGGTAAAGAGCCGCTTTGCCACCATGCGGACCCATAGAAGCAGTCATCAAAATGGTTTCTCCACATACTGCTACGGCTCGTGCGTAGGCAGCATGTAGGTTTTCGCGTGAAAAGCTCCAAGAATTCCCTCTATCTCTACTCACAGCCAGCCCCTGGGCCGTAGCTGCTAGTACAAGACCCGGATGAGATGGAACTGTCCGTACCTCATGGACATCTGCATGAAAGTCGATGGTGGGTTGCCATGACTGTCCCTGATCATCGGAGCGTAAAATGCCTCCAACGTGGACATTCACGTAGAGTTCACCGGATTGACCAAGAGCCATCGAACGAACATCTGGAGGACCACCCCAAGGCGTATACCATTCGGAGCGTCCCTCAACCGTCTCAAAGCAATTGATGCGATTCGTGCTTCCGTCTGCAATACGGATAAGATGAGCTTGTGATGTTCCGACTAGAACCGCGCCATTGTAAGGTAGGATACAGTTCAGCCGCAAATCATCAATTGAAGCTATTTGGTGCCACTCGCCTTGTGCGTTGCGATGCCATACCGAGTTGCGGTCAACGATGACCCACAACCCATCGGGACTTGAGGCAAGAGCAGTGATAGAATAGCCTTCAAGTTCAATATGCTGCCTGGAATCGAGGAACAGCAAGCCATCAGATGTTCCTGCTATCACGCTTGGTTTCTGTATCCTTGGGGAGGTACTGGCTTTATCCGTATCTGCTTGCTTGTGCTCTATCGTCACAGGTTGCTCAACTATTTGCTGTAGAGTATCGTCCATCGTTTGAACCTCCAAACTTCATGGGTGCCGCCACTATGAGTAAGCATCTGTCTTTACCAAGTAGCTTTGTCTCTCAGCACCCGCTTCTTATCTAAATGTACTGAATTCGTTCAACCTATAACTCAGTCATAAGCATGAGGATACTGGCTGTGCCGCTTTTTCGTCTGCCGACAACCGTTCAAGTTAAAAATTAGAACCGATATGACTCATGAGGCGTTGCAAAACTGCTTCCGGGGATATGCTAGGTCGAGGTAGGTTTTTAAGCGTTCCCGAACGGATTTTCAGATGACCAAATTTGGGTCTATTATCGCTATCTGTTGCAAATAGCACATCTAAAAGCAAAAGGTCATCTCCTTCTAATGCGATGCCATAACCGCACGCCTCGGCAATCTTAGCAAACCGGACGCCTGACGAAACAGTGGCTTGAGCGCCTGTAGAATCGTGGCATTCATTGTCTAAAAGAATATGGAGCAAGTTAGAACCGCCATAAGTGCCGATGGTAGCAAAATTGCCCATACGCATAAGTGCAGCACCATCTCCATCAATGACTACTACCTTGAGATCTGGGCGTGCTAACGAAAGCCCCAGCCCTAGAGATGAAGCGCAGCCCATCGACCCGACCATGTAGAGATGATTGCTGCTGTCGCAATTGGCAAACAGTTCGCGTCCCGTGTATCCAGTAGTCGCAATTATTACCGTTTTTTCTGAATCAGTGAGTTCCACAATTCGAGCCAGTGCTTGATTTCGCGAGACACGTTGCTCTTTGTTGCCTATAAAAAAGCTTTTGGGAACGTTACCGTTATGACTTTCCCCTTGGTTCCGGGAGGGGATAGAAGCACGGATGAGCGCATGAGGAGCAACCGTTCCCTTTCGCATAATTAGGGCATAGGGACGGCGTTCTTGTTGCATATAGGCTACGGCGCGTTGCAGGACGGGTTCTATCTCTGCGGCTTCTTTGGGGAAGAATTCCCAGGGGACAGTCATCGTTTCTAATAATTTATCTGTGATCTGCCCCATAAGTTCATGCTGTGGTTCATCTTGGAATTGGCGATCGCCCCGCAAGGTACAAATGAGCAGCAGCGGAATCCGGAAGATATAAGCAAGAGAGGTGAGGGGGTTAACCGCATTACCCAACCCAGAGTTTTGCATCATCACCACAGCTTTTTTACCGCCAATTGCTGCTCCCGCCGCTGTCGCTAAAGCGTCTCCTTCATTAGCTGAGGAGATATAAGTGAGTTGAACGTCATTGATGACGTAGTTGATAAAAGGGGTGAGAAAGGAACATGGTACACCAGCGTACCACTCAAAGCCTAGATTGCGGCCAGCTTCTACAAATTCCTCAGCTTGGATCATCAGAATAAAAATTTTTACAAGACTTTATTTTTTCAACTGGAAAGCAAGATCGAGATCGTCTAAAGAGTTAATATCTAGCCAGTTACCGCGAATGTAAACAACCTTAATCGGTTTTCCTTGCTTGATTAAGTAATTACATAAATCTGGTATACCCAAACTCTTAAAATCTGGTTGTGTTTGTAACTCATCAAGTGCTTCATCCAGCCACTGTCTGCCTTCGCCGTGGAATCTGAGCATACCAATCCACCGTCCATAGGTTTGTCCCCATTCTGTTTGCGTTGCTTTGGAGATGTGCAAAAGGTTGACATCCTGTCCAAAGAGGGAAAGGTCGTCTGGTATTGAGCAATAGGCATAGTCAGGAGAACCGCTGATTGACTTGCTGTTCATTGCAGAATCAACTACAGCGATAATTTCTCCGGGACACTCTAATAAATCTCGCAAGATGTAACTTCTAAAAAGTAAATCGCCGTAAACCACCAGCATATCGTCGCTAAAGGTGGCTTGGGAACAGGCTAAGGATGCTAATTCTCCAGTGGTTTCATACTTTGAGTTACAGATGACTTGAGTGCCAGGAACATCGATAGTTTGTGCTTTGTAACCCGCAACAACGGTAATATCGTTGATGGCAAGTTTTTTGAATTTGTCTACCAAATGCCTCAGCAGGGGTTTACCTCCGAGAGGTAACATCACTTTCGGTTTATCTTCGGTCAACCCGGCAAATTCTTTTCCTCTGGTAGCAGCGAGAACGATCGCCTGGGTGTGGTGGCGTCCGTTGATAAAGTAGCGTTTTTCCGCCTCTTGCAGTTCATCTGCTCCCTGTAGCCGAAAAATTTCCTTCACAGGAGCAATATCGTCTTCAATGTTGATCAGGGTTTCGTTGGCTTGAACTTCGCGGGCGATCGCTTGCATACTGGCAACAGCAGCTCGAATCATATGGTTTGCCCAAATCACCAAACTAATTCCTGCTTTACGGAAGACATCGGTTGGAGTGCTGTAATATTTAGTTGGTACAAGGACTATGGGAGAGCGACCTGCCCACGATGCAGCAAACTCTAGTACTTGGTCGGGACGCGATGATTTACTGTGAATCAGGATTGCGTCGGCTCCTGCTGCGTGGTAAGCTTCGGCTCGCCGCAATGCCTCCGATAGATCCCAACCAGCAATCAAGGCTTCGATACGAGCGACGATGCTGAAATCTGGATCTTGTTGGCTGTCCTTGCCTGCTTTGATTTTGCCGCAGAATTCATCGATATCAGCTAGGGGTTGGCGGCTCCCGTTGATGAAACTATTGGTCTTTGGGAAAAGCTTATCTTCGATACAAACTCCCGCAATGCCTCGCTGTTCTAGCTTCCTCACCAAACGACGCATATTGTTAAAGTTGCCATAACCAGTATCCCCATCTAACAAGATGGGAATTTGGGTAACGTCAGACATGAACTCTAGCATTTCCACAATTTGCGTCCAACTGGCTTCGTTATTATCTCGTACGCCATATTGAGCCGAAAGGGCTAGTCCACTCGCCCAAATTCCTTTAAACCCAGCCTCTTCTACAATACGGGCGCTAATGCCATTGTGTGCCTCCATGATGAATTCGAGTTGCGGTGATTCCAGTAATCTTCGCAACTGCGTAGACTTGCTTGGTTTTGAGCCGATGGTTACAGGTTGAGATATTTGGTACATCTATTCTCCTAATTGAGGTATAATTTCGTTCTGGGCACGTTTAATATCCTCTGGAAAATCGATTTCGATCCAAGGTAAACCCGTGATGTCTTCGTACCCAAAGGCTTTTGGAGTTTCTAACAGTAGATCCCGAATTGCTTCCTCATACGGTTCTTCATGTCTCCCGGCGACGACATAATATTCTGTGCGAGTGGCAAGACGACGGGCGATCGCACTCTCAAAGCGAAAGAATCCTACAGACTCGCCTGCAAAATCATAAGTCAGACCAACAGGAACTTGTTTGCGAAACTCCACCAGATAATTGTCTTTAACACACAGCTTAACTGGTTCATCTCCCGGTTCAAAATCCCGAGCCAGTAAGAAGCAGTTAGGGATATTCGTCTTTACCAGTCGCTCAATAATGCGGCGATCGTACAAAACGTCTGCATCCATTAATAACACGTCATCGCCTGCAGTTAGGTATTCCCGTAAAGCCCAAAGACTGATGATACTTCCTTTGGTGTAGTCAGGATTGTAAACAGTCGTGACCCAATTTTCGGCTCTTAATGCTTTGATTTCATCCTGGATCATTGCAGCTTCGTAACCCACGACAATGACCACTTCGTCAATCTGGCAATGACGGAGATAGTTCAAATGCCGTTCTAATAGAGATTTGCCGTTAAATCTCAGCAAGCATTTGGGTTGACTGTGCCCGTCTTTACCCAAGCGTCGTCCAACGCCCGCGGCTAATATCATTGCCTTCATTGTTTTAGTTACCAACTGAGCTAAGACACGAAAAAACCTAGAAATTCTTGCGGATTTCCCTGAATTTTATATCAGCAATGTCTTGCTCAATACAATATTTATTAATTAATTCTTAATGGATTCATAATGTATTGACACTCCCAGGCGTAAGCCCACGATGGAGTGGATATGAAACCGCACCTGTAGCAGATAATTATTGACTTATGCATTGTTTAGTGTTATCGCGGCGGCAAAGACGATGGGTTGGGCATCCGCAAAAGCCGCCACCAGGTAAAAAGCGCAACTGCTGTCCCGACGATTGTAGTACCGACAAGCAAGGGGAGAAGCCAGCCAAGCCAAGCAACCGGACCGAAAAAGTAGAACACGTCGTCCGCATCGAATTCGCCAACGCCGGAAAATGCCTTTTTCCCGGAACCGTCACGCAGCTCAATTTCCTCAGCAAGAATCGATGTTGCTGCTATAGCCGTACCGGAGACTAGCCCCATCGCTATCGCCCACCAACCGAGTACACTACCGCGCAAACCGATGCCGATCGCAGCAAAAAACAGCGAGTTGATCGAGACATCGGACCAGTAATCGTAGGTGTGTCCCCAAGAACTCGTCTGATTGCTAATGCGGGCAAGTTCGCCGTCGGCGCGATCAAGAAAGGCAGAGAGAACCCAGATGACTCCACCCCATATCTCCCAAGAGCGATCGCCTACCGCTAAAGCAGCACATGCTAAAAGCCCAGTGATCACCCGCAGCGTGGTGAGATGGTTTGGTGTGACAGGTGTGCCGATGAGCGATCGTATCAAAGGGCGGGCGAGGCGATGTGTCCATGAGCCGCCAATTGGTGCGTCATCTTTTCTCTCAAGCTGCTGTTTGCTTTCCATGTCAATTCAGTTTCCTAGCAATTAGGAACATCATAGCCATAGGTGTATCGAAAATGACTGGTTTTACCACCAGCCCTGACTTGAAAAAGCACCCGAGCAGGGGGAGATGAGAAAATTTTTCATGCGTCTTGGTGTACGCAGTTGATCATGGCTAGTATTATATAGCGGTTCCGGGGTTGAGTGTAATACATTAAGAAATAAGAACCACAGATGGACAACGGACACTTGCCACAACGGGGGGAACCCCCGCAAGGCAGTGTCCTCCAGATGGACACAGATAAATTTGTGCTTCATTCAAACGACAAGCGCTATATCGCTAGACCTTGAACACATATTTTTTACCAACCTCTCGCTCAATATCCGGCGGGTAACTTTTGCGCTTATCGGCATAGTACTGCAGGCGATGATCTCCCTCTGAAGCACGATTGTAGGTAAGATAAAGCACTCGACGGGGATGCCCAGTCAAGTTTGGACCGGAACGATGAGGTGCGTAGGAGTCGAAGAACACGGCATCACCTGGTTTCGCGGGTACAGGAATGAATTCCATATCTTGAATGTTTTCTTCTGTAAGCGGTTTCCAAAGTTCTCCAATCAAACCGCGTTGATGATGACCAACAGCTAACTCCAGACAGCCATTTTCTACCGTGGACTCATCGATGCTAATCAGAACTGTAATAAACAGACTAGCATAATCATTCCATCCGGCTTGAGCATCTTGATGGGGTGTAAAGCCATTGCCACCAGGCATTTTGAAGTTAATCTTTTCTTTAAACAAAACAGCTGGCTCGCCAAAGAGTTCACAAACCCGTTGCAGCATTTCCTCCCCGTTAATCAAGGCATTAAAACCCTCATGGTAGGGACAGAAATTCTCAATGCGCGACAGCACCCGCTTTCCTGGTTCAAGCAAGCTGTCCTCAAAATACATCATGTATTTCCCTGGAACCTCTGGGAAAGACTGTACCTCGTCCACCCAAGTTTTGAGTTGGTCTATTTCTGCGCCTTGATACATGCCTTGGACAACGAGAAATCCTTGTTGCTTAAATGTTTCCAGTTCGTGCGCGCAAAAGAATTTCAACATACGTGGTGAGCTTGTTATTACTGCTTACTTTTCACTCTTATGTGGAAAACCTCCCTTCCATTCCTCTCTCCTACAAGGAGAGAGGCTTTGATTTTTCCCCCTTCCCTACTAGGCAAGAGGGCTAGGGGGTTAGGTTTTTCGTAGATTTTTCCACATGGCGTGAAAAGTCAGGTTATTACTGTTGTTTAGACGGGATCAGTGAGCGATATTGCCAAATGAACCATACTGCAAAGATTGGCGCACCAATTGTGGCTGCGAGGAGCATTGGCTCCAGTCCATGCAGTAGAGTGACTACCGGAAACAAATACAGCACGTCTTCGATATCAAATCCAGCGAAATTGGGTTGACGGGTTGAGTCTTTACCGAGTTGCTGTTCCATCTCGTTTCGCCAGTGGAAAATGCAAGCGACAGAAACGCCCGATACTATGCCCATAAGCAATGCCCACCAACCAAGCTTGCTGTCCATCAGACCATACCCAATACCCACAAACAAGAAAATGTGGATGATGGCATCACTGGCAAGGTCGTACTGGTGTCCCCATTTGCTGCTCTTTCCACTCAGCCGAGCAAGTTCACCGTCCGTGTGATCCAAAAAGTTCGATAACACGAACAGCCCAGCCCCGATGTTCACCCAGTCGGCGCTGCCTACCGCCAACGCTGTTGTCGCCACTAGCCCTGTCACAAGTCTGACTGTGGTGAGATGATTGGGATTTACCCAACTGTCTTTCAGAGGTCTAACTAGCCAGTAAGCAAGTTGAGCATCCCAAGGCTTTTTGGTCATAGGTATCGTCAAGTGTGAACGGTATTTAAATCCTTACGTATTTTTTGGGAATAGAAAGAAGCCGATTCTTCGTTTCTCGCACACTCCTGTGTGAACTGAATCAGATGGTGACCGACCAGTCCTACGTGGATGAGTTGCTCGATTTTACCAGCTTTCAATGCTGGTATTGCCATTTTCCAAAAAGTCTGGCGATAGTTACCAAAAATACCTACCCGCAGCAGGATATTGCCCATAATTGTTAAACCTTTTTTAATATTTGCCCAAGAAGTGCGGGCTGGGCTATTGGGAACCTCAATCCGGTTGGGGTAGGTATGCTCCATGTTGTAGGCATATCGCTGATATAGAAACTCCGGTTCATATGCTGTTGTAAAGCAGCGACGCCACATTTGCACGACTTGTTCGTAAGGCATCAAAAACTTAATATTTGACTCGCGATTTTCATCAAACACGAGTCGCCCTTCTTGTTCTAACCTGCGCCACAAGGGAGTTTTTGGTAATGCATGAAGCAGGTTAATTGTCAACATCGGAATTTGAGACAGACGAATAAATTCCAGAATTCGGTCTGGGGTTTCTGGTGTATCTGTATCAAATCCAATGATGATTCCTGAGACAACTTCCATGCCGTAGCTATTTAAAACTTTAATTGCTTCGAGAATCGGCATACTCAGGTTGTGAGTTTTGGAAATAGCTTGGAGAGCATTAGTTTCTGGCGTTTCAATGCCGCAGAAGACTGTACAAAAATAGGCTTCGCGCATCATTTCCAAAAGTTTGGGACTTTGAGCCAGATTCAGTGTCGCTTCACAAGCAAATTGAATGGGATAACCATTGCGCTTTTGCCAGTCAATCAGATGCGGAAGCAACTCCATGACAGCACGGCGATTACCCACAAAGTTATCATCGACAAAATACACAGCTCCCGGATTTCCATATTCCAACATCGCATCCAGTTCAGCTAGAAGTTGTTCTGGAGTTTTCATCCGGGGATTGTTGCCATAAAGTTCGGGAATATCACAAAACTCACAGTGATAGGGGCAACCACTGGAGAATTGAATATTGGCAAGGAAATAATGATTAAAATTCAGCAGGTGATAAGCCGGAATGGGAAACTCATTTAGGGGCAATCGTTCTTTGGTTTCAAAGCGAATTTGCTGTTGGGGACGTTCGCTGTGTAGATCCAAATACTCAATCATGTGGTCAGTGGCATCCCCCAATTCACCCAAATGTAAAATATCAAACTCTGGGTAATATTCTGGACAACCAGAGACTGAAGGACCACCCACAACTGTGATTTTGCCTTCTCGATGGGCAAGTTCATTAATTTGATTAATCTGCGATCGCTGGATATGCATCCCACTCACAATGACCACATCCGCCCATTGAAAATCAGCCCTTGTTGCCGAACGTACATTCTCATCAATAAAGCGGACTTCCCACTTTTGGGGTAAATAGGCTGCCACAACCAAAATCCCTTGGGGTGGCATAAAAGCCCGATTACCTCTTAATGGGTATGCGTGATGAAAGGTTCCAAACGAGCGGCTGTACTTGGGAAAGATACAGAGGATGCGTCGATGATGGCGCGGAACGTAGGGGGTTCTTCGAGTCGTGTTCTCAACAACAGGGTTCTCTAAAGGCATCACATAACCCTTCATCGCCAATTTCTCCTCACAAACCTGAACAGCTAACTTGATAAAACTTTTGCCAAATTATCTGTAATTTCCACTAGCTTACCGCCTTTTGTCAGTTTCAGTCGTCGCCCACGCCACTCGAATGTGTCGCCAACAAAGCTATAGCACCACAATACGAAGCTGATGAGATCGCGTAAAGGCACCAGCCACAAAAACTTTGTGGCGATCGGATCTTTAAGGCTCCTGACTCCAACAACCCATGCCATGATTAACCTCGTACTCCAGGTTAAACCAACGACCACCCAACCGAAAACCGACCCGAGTGTTGCTATCAAGAATAATAAACTTATTGCTGTGCCGTGGGTAAAGATTAGCCCTAGATAACCCCAAGGTCGAGAAACTCGGGTGCAGCAATTCCAGCGTGTCTGACGATCGATTAAATCAATAAAGCTTTCTGTTGCGATCGCATGGTCAATAACATACTCAGAAAGTACTACCTTGTTGCCTGCTTGGGCGCTTAGGTAGCCAAGTTGGAAATCGTCTGCCAGATAATCGGCAATTCCCCCAAATCCTCCTATTGCTTCTAGGGTACTTTTCCGAATGGCAATCGTTGGACCGAGGGCAAAGTTCATTCCCTCCAGCGACCTGGCGACTAAAACAGTAGCATGGTACTCAGTGGATATACTTAGGGCTTCCAAGATTGCCACCCACCCTCGAACCTGCGGACGGTACAAACAGGTGACAACACCCACGGCGGGATCGCGCATCGGCTGGATAACTCGCCTCAAATAATCTGGTCCGACGCGAACATCACTATCTGCAAGCAGCAGCAGCGAATACTTGGCTTCGGCTTGTGCGTTCACTAGATTACTCACTTTCAAATTACTGCCAATCGTGCGATCGCTTATGACGAGACGAATATCAATTTCTGGGAAGTCGTCGATGATTTTCTTGACAATTTGCACACTAGGGTCGTGTTCATCGCGGACACCGAAGATGATTTGGTATTCCGGGTAGTCTTGTTGGCAGAATGAGGCGAAGTTTTCGTAGGTATCGATGTCGAGACCGCAAATTGGCTTGAGGATAGTAATGGGTGGGTGGAAGTCGGGATCAATCTGTGTCTGATGGGAAAAGAACTCAATTGCCGCATAGCTCCCATAGCAGTAATACCACATTGCCGACAAACACAAAATCAGCAGCAGGAAGTAGAGCCCAGTCCCTGTCAAAGCAAAATAATCTGAGGCAATCTGAAGCATGAGTTGGTGCATAGGACATCCGTTGGCTCAGATTCCCGACAACTTTGGCGAAGTCGGGAATCTTGTAAATCTTGTTGTTCACAAATGATTTAAGATTGCTATAACAAAAACTTCACAACTTTGTCCCCAAAAACCAGCAACAGCTAACTTGATAGTACCTTTGCAAAATCATGTGTTATTTCCACTAGCTTACCGCCTTTTGTTAGCCTCAGTCGTCGTCCCCGCCACTCAATTGTGCTGCCAAAGGCGCCGCAGCACCAGATGACAAAGTTGATTAGGTCACACACAGGGATGAGCCAGAAAAATTTTTGGACACATGAGTCTTGAAGATGTTCAACGCCAACAACCCAGCCCATTACCAATCGCATCACCCAGGTCATGACGAGTGTTACCCACCCTATTATTGAACTATCCGAGGCAATCAGCAGTAGCAAGCTCGTGACGGTGCCATAAGTAAAAATCAGTCCCAAATAACCCCCAGGACGGGAAACTCGTATGCAACGCGCCCAACGGATTTGGCGCGCTATAGCATCTGTTAAGGTGCCCGATGCCAGCACGTGTTCAACAACGTAGTCGGAAAGCATAACCTTATAGCCTGCTTGGGCGCTTAGGTAGCCGAGTTGGAAGTCGTCTGCTAGATAATCAGCGATCGCCCCAAATCCACCGATCACATCCAGGACTTGTTTGCGAATGACAATGGTGGAACCAAAGGCGAACTTAATGCCGTCTATTTGTTTGCTGACTAAAACACCTGCATGGAAGTCGCTAGCAATCCTTACAGCCTCCAAGGTTGATACCCATCCAGAGGCTATGGAACGATACACACACGTGACAACACCAACACTTGGGTCTTGCAGTGGCTGGATGACTCGTTGCAGATAGTCAGTCCCAACTCGGATATCGCTATCGGCAATGACCAAGATTTCATATTTTGCTTTGGTGATGCCATTAGCCAAATTGCTGACTTTGGCATTTGTACCGATGGTGCGATCCGAAACCACTAACTGAATATCCAGTTCTGGAAAGTCGTGGATAATTTGCTTTACCACTGCAATACCAGAGTCCAACGGGTCGCGGACGCTAAAGATAATTTGGTAGTTTGGGTACTTTTGTTGGCAAAAGGAAGCCCAGTTCTCGTATGCTTCGCCATCTAGCCCACAAATTGGTTTCAGGACTGTAACGGATGGGTGGAAATTTGGATTTACAGGATAGGGATAGGGATACCGAAAAAAGGCGATCGCCGCATAAATTCCATAGCAGTAAAACAAGACAGCTGATATACAAAGGATGAATAGTAAAAAATTAATGATAGTCAGACTAAAAGAAGTTGTTGAAAAAGTATAAATATGCATTGACTGTCTGGGGCGCAAGCAGTAGGCGCGTTTTATAAATTACGTGCACATCAATTAGTTTATGACCTGTGAATGTAGAACATATGACTTTAATATGAAAAAAGTACGACTTTGGGATGATACTATAAAAATTTTTCTGGGTAGAGTTAATATTCTTTTATAGGAGCGCGAACTCAATTGGTTGGCAGTCTACCGTTTCATCGAATCCGGAAAAATCTGCCAGCCTCATTACCAGTTAACTGGTAAGAAGTCCACGACCTTGACGGAAAAATCGCCCCGAAAGTACTGGGATACAAAAATCACAATCTTTCATAGGGCGATTTTTCCTCTGGCTCGGCAGATTTTTGTAGGTTTTTACCCAACCGTCATGAATTTGATTTACTTTCTCCTAAGTTCTTCTTGGCGGATGGTAGCGATCGCGATCGCCACCGGATTCCTGAGTGGTGGCAGTAGCGCTGGTCTGATTGCCCTAATTAGCAGTGCTGCAAGTCGCAGTGCCAGCGAGCGCGTCATATCAATAGTTTGGGGTTTTGCGGGTCTTGCTCTAGTTGCACTAATTACTAGTATCATTTCGCAAGTGATGCTGATTCGCCTCTCTCAGAATGCAGTCTTGCAATTACGCATGCGCTTAAGTCGGCAAATTCTTTCCACAGAGTTAAGTCATCTAGAAGAGCTAGGGAACCCCCGACTATTGGCAACCCTCACAGAGGATGTTCAGGCAGTTGCTAATGCTGTTTATCAAATACCTTTCCTGTGTATTAATTCGGCGATCGTCTTGGGTTGCCTGACGTACATAACCTGGCTATCCTGGTTAGTCCTTGTGATGGTTTGTGGTCTTTCAGTGGTGGCGATCGCCAGTTGTCAGTGGCTGTTAAACAGAGGAGATAAAATGCTCGCTCTAGCTCGTGAAGATGAAGACCAGCTGTTTAAGGATTTTCGCACCATCACCGAAGGAGTCAAAGAACTCAAGCTGCACTACAGACGGCGTCAAGTCTTTCTAGAAAAACAACTGCAATCAACTGCGACCAAGTTCCGTCGTCACAACGTTGACGGGTTGACGCTTTTCGCGACAACTTCTAGTTGGGGTCAACTCGTGTTCTTTTTTGCACTCGGTTTTGTACTGTTCGCGCTGCCTAATTTGCTTGCCATCAACGCCCAAACTCTCTCTGGCTATATCTTGACTTTCACCTACTTGATGTTGCCGATGGACAATATCATTAGCAAACTTCCCTTGTTAAGCCAAGCTAGCATTGCTTTGCAAAAGATCGAGTCGCTGGGTTTATCTCTAGGAAGTCGAACTGAAGTCTCAACGGTTCCACCTGCCATAAACACGACTTGGCAGCGCTTACAACTTGTAGGTGTTACCCACACTTACCATACAGAGCTACAAGATAGTAACTTTATCTTTGGTCCAGTCGATCTGACCTTTTATCCGCAACAACTGGTGTTTATTGTTGGGGGAAATGGTAGCGGTAAATCCACTTTAGCCAAACTCATTACTGGTTTGTATATCCCTGAAGCCGGAGAAATTTGGTTGGATCAGGAGTTGATTACCGAAGAAAACCGAGAGTGGTATCGTCAGCATTTTTCCGTCGTATTTTCTGACTTTTATTTGTTTAATGAGCTTTTGGGGTTAGATAATCTTGACCTAGATACTCAGGCTCAAAAGTATTTGAAGCTACTTCAACTAGAGCATAAAGTCAAAATTGAAAATGGCAAACTTTCCACGACAAATCTTTCGCAAGGACAGCGCAAACGACTAGCTTTGCTCACTGCATACCTAGAAGACCGACCAATTTATTTGTTTGATGAGTGGGCGGCTGACCAAGACCCAGTATTTAAAGAAATCTTCTATACTCAACTTTTACCAGAACTGAGAGATAGGGGCAAAACAGTGCTAGTCATCAGTCACGATGACCGCTATTTTCATGTAGCAGACCGGGTGATAAAACTCGATTACGGTAAAGTGGAGTATGACAAGCAGTTGACGTGAACAACAAGATTCCCGACTTCGCAGAAGTTGTCGGGAATCTGAGGCAATAGATTTATGCCCTCTCGTCCCTCATGGTGCGGCACGGCTTCGCCCTAAGCGCATTAGTGTCAACTGAAGGTGAAACTCAGTATAAGCGACAATCCTTTGAGAGATTGCCTTGTTCCCAGCCTCAGGCTGGGAATACCTACTGGGAGGCTCTGCCTGCCTTACTTGCGTTACTAGCCGCTTCAAGGGCATTTCCAGGTCGAACCTGGAAACGAGATTTAACGAGATTTTAGAAGGGTTTTGGCTTAAGTTGACACGTATGCCCTAAGCGTTGCCCCTCCTTCGGAGGACTTACAAAGCAGGCACTTTCACACAAATCAAATAGGATTGTTATAGTTTATTAGCTTAAAGCCATTTGCACTCAGGATATCGCGCACCTCGCGACTTAACCAGGCGGCGAGTTCAGCTTCACCCGCCCCTGGTGGACCATTCAGCGGTTCGTCAGCTATAGCCACTGTTGGATGAGAATAAATCTCCACTAAATCTGCTTGAATCTGGGGGATCAAACCAAGCAAGTATTCCTCAGTCATACAGCCAGTTTGCAGCAACCCGTAAACTCGGTCAGCAAAGCGGATGCCCTTTGATTTCAGTAAGCCTTCACCGTAGCGGCGCAATCTACCAAATACACCTGCCCAAACCAGCTTAGTCAGTAGGTTCCGACGGTCAAGCCCTAAGGTAATCCCCAGTTCCTCATAAGGAAGACGGATGAACCGAATGCCGAACTCATCCGCCAAGTCAACTAGGATACGCAGTACTACCGGATGGACGTGCATATGCAAATGCCCGTCTACATGGGAAAGTCGCAGCCCAGAGGAGCGGAATTTTTCTAGTTGGGCGCGGATTTCCAGCCGCAATTCCTCGCGGGTTGCTCGCTTGAACTGGTAGCGCAAACCACTTATCGGCGGACTGTATGGAAAGTTACCTGTTGAGTCAACCAAGTGAGGAATCTGCGAGGGTGGCAGCACAGCCTGACCGCACACTAGAACCAAGTGCAGACCAACTGCTAGGTTGGGGTGAACGCGTGCCAGTTCAACAGCTTCATCAAAGGCAGCACCCGTCACCATCAGGCTGGTACTGGTCAGGACTCCTTCTTGGTGCGCTTTGATAATCGCTTGATTCACGCCACTAGAGAATCCGAAGTCATCACCATTGATAATGGCGAATCTCTGAGCCTGCATAGCTTTTAGTTTAATGGTTCGGAAAACTGGGCAGTTGGGTTGGATTGACGCCGGGGTCTTAGTCTAAGAATGCGGAGGGCAATTTTGGCAAGTTTAGGCAGCAGTCGTGGCTGGAGTAACTGTTGGTCAAAGACGCTCATCCGTCTTGTGTTTTCTTCCAAGCAAGTAGACAAAAACAGTTCGGGGGTCAAATTATCCATAAAGTTACTAGCGGCGGTAGCAGTAAAACCTTCCTGTTTCTCCTCTTCTGAGCCACTAAAGGCTTTGATTTTATCTTGAAACGCACTGCAGTAATGCCACAGAGCATCAACCCCTCGCAACCAATTCGCCCTACGTCCTTCCTGAATTTGTTGGTAAGTGACCCAATTCACAAAGAACATAATATGCCGCGCTTCTTCGTTAAGAATTTGCTCGAAGATGTCGAATATTGCTTCAGGCATATACTTAGCTTGGCGGGCAATTTTAAACAGTCCAAAGGCTAAGAAAGAATCGAGGCATTCCCCAAAGCCAAAGTCAAGGAAGGCAGTTTTGATATTGCTAGGAAGTACAGGAGAAGGAGGTTGGGAAATCTTTATGTCGTAATGGTTGATGACAAACTCAATGAGTCGGGAGTGGCGGGTTTCCTCCATTGCTTGCAGAGCGATCGCCTCTTGCAACAGGGGATCGCTGACTGTCTGGGCAAAGGCGCTCACCATAGCCCCAGCATTTCGCTCTGTGCTGAGGGCTTCTTTCCAAAAGGGAACGCTGCGTATGCGTTCTAGGGCTACGCTATCAAGAGAAGGCCAATTAAGTTGCTCTGGCTCGAACTCTATGTGGCTTTCGATAAAGCTGCGGCAGAAGAGTTCCTTATGGTTTTCGCTGCCAATTTTCATTTTGCAATAATTTTTAGTTATTGTTGGTTGTTGGTTGTAGAGACGCGCTGAATGAAAGCGTCTGTACATTTGGAGCGTTGTAGAGACGCGCCATGGCGCGTCTGTACATTTGGAGCGTTGTTGGTTATTGATTGGTAGCTGCAGGTTGATAGTTGTTGGTTGTTCTTTACCACTAACTACTATCCACTACTCACTACCTAGTGGTCTGTTTCATTAATTTTGAGGGATTCGTAGTGAGCGCAAAGAGCGCTCTTGGAGTTTAGGACTAAAGTCCTTAGTACGAACTTATATAACTATCATAATTAATGCGATGAACCACTAGTCACAACTGATTGTGTTTTAGCAGCCGCCTGGGTATGGCGCTCTTTCAGGTAAGAGAAAAATTCGCGTCCCTCACGCAGGCGACGCACTAGCATCTGAGGATTAGTCAGCATTTCACCCACAATCGGGATGATGGCTTGGGGTCGGAAATAGAAGCGACGGTACATCTGCTCGACAGCATCCTCAATTTCGGAACTGGAGAGATTCGGATATTGTAGTGTAGACATTTGAATGCCAGATGAGGCAACCAGGGAATTGTCGCTAAACCAACCGTTAGTCTGAGCTTGTTGATAAAGTTCGGTTCCTGGATAAGGAGCGGCGATGGAAACTTGGATAGTATGAGGATTCACCTCGCAAGCAAAGCGAACCGTCTCCTCAATTGTCTCACGGGTTTCGTTTGGCAAGCCGATGATGAATGTGCCGTGTACGGTGATCCCGAGTTTGTGGCAGTTGTCCATAAACTTCCGCGCCACTTCTAACTTAATGCCTTTTTTGATCCCGTCCAGAACTTGCTGATTGCCGGATTCAAATCCCACCAGCAACAGGCGCAAGCCGTTGTCACGCAGTTGCTTCAGTGTGTCGTAGTCTAAGTTGGCGCGGGCGTTGCAGCTCCAAGTGAGCTTCAATCGTTTCATGTGTTCGCTGATGGCGATCGCCCGCTGCTTATCAATGGTGAAGGTGTCATCATCGAACATATATTCCTGCACCTTGTCACCAAAAATGGCTTTCGCTTCTTCCATTTCTCGCCCAACTGCTTCGGGGCTTTTGGTGCGGTACTGGTGACCGCCTATTGTCTGAGGCCACAGACAGAACGTGCATTTGGCAGGACAGCCACGTCCTGTATAAAATGAAACGTAAGGATGTAAGAGATAACCGATAAAATATTTTGTAATGTCCAAGTCACGGGCATAAATTGGCAGAACGCTGGGCATTGCATCCCAATCGTGGATGAAGTCGCGCTCGGCATTGTGATGCAATTTACCGTTTTTATCTCGGTAGCTCAGCCCCTTAATCTGATCCCAAGGTTTGCCTTGCGCCAGTTCCTGACAGGTGTAATCGAACTCGTTGCGACAGACAAAGTCTATAACCAGGTTTTCGCGTAGTGTTTGGTCTGGTAGGACTGCCACATGCGCCCCAACAAACCCAATCTCCACATCAGGGTTTTGTTCCTTAATTGCCAAAGCACACTTGACATCATTAACCAGCGAGGGTGTGCTGGTGTGCATGATCACCAGTTCATAATCTTTGGCGATTTTCAGCACATCTTCCACAGTCTGACTGTGTGGAGGAGCATCTACAAGCTTGCTTCCTGGGACTAGGGCAGCGGGCTGTGCTAGCCATGTAGGATACCAGAAGGAGGTAATTTCCCGCTTGGCTTGGTATCGGGAACCTGCACCACCGTCAAACCCATCAAAGGAAGGAGGACTGAGAAAAAGGGTTTTTTTCACTAACATTTCTCCTTTTGTTAAGTAAGGCAATACACTGCCTCGCAAGTTATATTGGCTGTGGCAATCTGAATCATCACAAAAGTTGAATACTCAAGAGATGGCGTTCCTGATCGACAATTCAACTGCTTAATCAGTGCAAAACATTACTGTGGCTGAGTATATCTTTAAATACCATCAAGAGGTTTAATAAGAAAAAAATAATTTTGCAAAACCAGTCGTTTTAGTCCTATTAAGATCTATTATTCGGCTACCGTAGACCCTGCATCAACTTCCCATCAGAATAGAGAGCGAAATGCTGCGTTGTTGCTAAGATTCTACTTTAGAAGTGTGTGAGTAAGTGCGAGGAGCAATGTTGAGCAAAACCTCGGGACGTTTAGTCAGACCTAAAGAAATAGAGTTTCTAGTTGGTTGAGGTATGGGTGTAAGTGGACGCCCGTGGGTCCCATAAAGGAAATGCTTGACGGCGGGTATTTTACTTGCTTGTGTTAGTCAACTGGTCAAGCAGTGCAAGGACATCACTGCGGCTGAGTTTACTTTTGCCATTAGCCATAGCATCAAGAGTGCCATAAGCCAAAGTCAAGGGAATTTGACAAAAGTCCAAAGCAGGACCAGCAGGAAGGGCACTGGTGTAGGCATCTGCTAGCGCCAAATTGCGACGAGCATAATGATGTAGGTCTTTCGCACTCCAACCCTCGGGGAAGAAGTCCACCCCACGCACCAAGTCTTCACTGTGGTTGCGGATGATATTCACCGCTTGTAAACCGCGACCAAAGCCAATGGCATGCAGACGGTTCGTTTGCGTCCCATCGTACCAAGCCCATAAATCTGAGAGCATTAAGCCAACAGCACCAGCTACTCCAAATGTGTAACGGTCTAAGTCAGACTCTGTACGGATTTTCCAACTCGTTTCTGCCCAGTAAGCCATTCGGTCTGCCATTGCTGCAGTCGCATCCCAAATCCGAGGTGCAATTGTTGCAGGCGCAAGTATTGCCCATTCTCGAATCCGCAGGGAAACCTCTGGTAGTAGATGTTCATGTGATTTTAAGCCCTTGTAGAAAGCATCAATGGCAAAGCCATCACCTCCTGCTTGTAATGTCAAGCTAATTGTATGTAACAGCTTTGCCTTGGTGAAGTTATCTAGGTCTGGATGGTCTTCAATTTCGTCAATAGCTCGTAAGCACAGGTATGCTGACGCTACCGCCTCTTGCAAGCCAAGTGGTAACTGAATAATTGGGATGTAAAAAGTTCGACTCGTTTCCTTAAGTATGTTTAATGCATCTCCATACAAGTCCATAAGACTGCAACTCCATTGGCTATGATTAACTTTGCTTAATATTGTTCGTGAAAAAGTAACCACTTAAATCAAAAAGTTGGGATTTGTGAATTTGGGATGCTTGTCTACCCGACTGCAATTGCATTAATCCACAGTTGGCTGCAAAGCTCAACCCAATCCAACATCTACCAACTTGTGAGTGACAAGGCAGATTCCGATTATCTATTTTCTCTAACAAAAGATTAAAACTATTCGCCAAGAACGACATCGGTTCCCACCTGCTGGACTTGTTAGTTATGGATCTTATGTGCTTCTTGGCTCTCACTCCTGATTCTATTGATTACCGTGCTAATTAATACCAAAAATGTACGGTTAATCCTTTGCAAGCTACTCTCCTCTGTGTGCGATATCGCAAAACGCTATAGACCTGCATTAGTATGAAATGACGACAGTAATAAGTCAAAGTTCCCAGTAAACGCTTAGTTGTGACTTAACCACCAGAAGTGTTGAGTCTGTTGAGCAGCGCGATCGCAGCGATCGCGCTTTCTCGGTGCGATTGGCTTTGCCACTGCCCCTTGGGCGATCGCAAAGTAGGGGACTGCCTAAGAGGCGATCGCGAAGCGGCTCCTCCGGAGCATCGCTTTTGTGGGTGTTGTCGTTACCGTATCCAAAGCAAGGCATAACCAGATAGAAGGTAAAGTACTTTCAAAGATATACCAGTCCTGTACCTCCTAAGTCATCATTTACAGGCTACGGCGTTTCAAGGAATGAGGAATTTTATGGTAGCAGGCGAGGCGATCGCTCCACAAGGAAAGATAAGCATGTTACTGGGGTAGATATTTTTCCTGCCCTTGCCTGAGAAATGAGCATCTTCTGTTTAATGACGACTAGTGTTGAGGCGTGAAGGGAAAAGGTCGTTTCAAGTTTTTCTCTCAAAAGTGCATAAGTTAATTTCACTCGCCCTTATTAAGGAGTAGAAGGAAGGCGGTGAAGCTAAAGCGCAAACGCATTTAGTCTTAACTACTTTCCTAGCAATTATCAGTTAACGCATAGCATCACGCACCTTTTTTGGTGCAATATTCAGTTCATAAATCTACCAGGTTGCAAGGAGAAAAAGTCATGGATTCTGAAAATAACTTAGATCTGTTAAAAAAAGAGATTCAACAGGAACTATTGAATGCAGTAAATAACTCTAAATTAGTCAATTTATTCCAGAAATACGGTTTAACAGAAGACGGTCTCGTAAAATTTCAGTGCATACTTGATATAACTAAAATTCAATTGAGTGATGCTGTTGTGGCTCAGCAACTTAAAGAAAGTTTACCAGCAATTCGAGAGAAGGAACTCATTATACCAGCATGTAATTGCTGGTGCGAAAATCCACCAGGATTTTGTTGTCAGTGTTGAGTAAACTGTAACAGTATTGTTAACTTAATAGCTATAGTCTCAACTTATTGAGAATAAAAGTGATGACACTACCTTAAGAAGCCCTTTCTCCTACTAGCAATTAATTTTATCTCATTCTCAATAAGCTAGCTTTCCAGCAGTTAAGTTGACAATATCGCTACTCATTAAGCTTTGCTAAGGAGTGGAACGCAGATTACCGACCTCAATGTAGTCTACTCTATTAAAGAGCATTTCTACTTAGCCTGCAATATCTATTGCAGGCTAATCTATCTGATACACAGATTTAAGGTAAGCAAAAATGTCTCAAAGCCGAAGCGGTCAGTACTGGAAATTAGGGCTAGCGAGTGCTTTCACAATTGGTGCAGTACTTGCCTTGTATGGGGATTATGCCTTGGCTCAAATCAGAAGCGATGGCACCCCAGTAGCTGAAAGTTCAGCAGTTAAATCTAATCCGAACAATGACCGCCCTAGTAACGAGGTTAATGGTAGAGCAAATTGCACAGCGAACCTGTTCCGCAGGGTTGAACATTTTTCTACTTCCACCGATGTAACAGATCACAGGAACAACACAGCTGATATTAACAACATCAACGAGGTGACGGCTAAGTCTATCTCTGATATAGGTAGCACATTTCGAGTCAACGGCACCACCAATCTGTTTTTGCTCAATTCCATTAGAAAACCGCCATCTAGTGATGCTATTGAAAACCAGCAACTTAAGGATCATTTACGACAAGCAATTCAATACCACAAACCGATCAAAGTCGCTTGCTGTATGTGTGGTCCGAGCTGTTGTCCGCCGGGCTATTGTTAGTCGCTAGTAACCCGTAACGGTATTGTCAAGCTAATGACTATCGTCTCCAGTGATTGAGAATACAATGAATAACACTACCTCATAAAGCACGTTTTCCTAGCAATTTCATTTAATTTCGTCGTTATCCTCAAGAAATTTGCTTTTCAGTAGTTAAGTTGGCAATACTGCTCCTAATTAAACTTATGGCTGTTGTCATGAAACAGCTGAGAGTTCAGATGTTACACGTAAGCTGATGAATAACCACTCTATTGGCAAGTAGGCTGGGTTGAGGAACAAAACCCAGCCTACCAATATTTCGGTAATCCAATACCAATAGGGAAGTAATATAGTTGCAGCTTTAGCGTTGTTCAGCAACAGTTACTTCGCATGGAGGGGTGCAATATCCGAGATGAGTACTCTTTGTAACTACTTTAGAGGGCTAGGAGTTGCAATAGGTGGTGCAATAGCTTTCTCTGCTAACTGTGCCATTGCCCAAATTACCCCGGATGCCACTCTACCAAGCAATTCTCGCGTTACAACACAGGATAATATCAGAATTATAGAAGGTGGAACCAGAGCAGGAAGCAATCTTTTCCAGAGTTTTGAGCAGTTTTCCGTCCCTGCTGGGACTACAGCTTACTTTAACAATGCACTTGATATCCAAAACATTATTAGCCGGGTAACAGGTAAATCTATTTCTAACATTGATGGCATCCTTCGAGCTAACGGCACAGCCAACCTGTTTCTGATTAATCCCAACGGGATTATTTTTGGTCCGAATGCCTCGTTGAACATCGGCGGTTCGTTTGTAGCAACTACTGCCAGTAGTCTTAACTTTGCCGATGGTACCAAATTTAGTGCCACAGATCCCCAAACCACACCCCTGCTAACAGTCAGTGTTCCTATTGGCTTACAATTTGGAGCAACTGCGGCACCTATTGGCAATCAATCACAAGCAAGTCCAAATGGTGCAACTAATATCTTACTTAGACCTGTTGGTCTACAAGTGCAGCCAGGCAAAACCTTGGCACTTGTAGGTGGTGATGTAACTCTAGAGGGCGGAAATTTAACGGCACCAGGGGGAAGAATTGAGCTAGGAAGTGTCGATGGCAATAGTTTGGTAAATCTGAAGCCAACAAACCAAGGTTGGGTTTTGGGATATGAAGGTGTCCAGAATTTCCAGAACATTCAACTCATCCAGCGAACAGTCGATGGTTCTGAAATCCTATCTATTATAGATGCTAGTGGCAACGATGGCAGTGGTAACATCCAGGTGCAAGGCAAGTCTGTGGAACTAATTGGTAATGTGCGATTGATAAATTTAACTAATGGTGTCACAGATGGCGGAGATTTAAAGATTACCAGTAGCAAATTAATTGTTCGGGATGGTGCACAAATATTAACTTCTACTTTTGGCGAAGGTAAGGGGGGAAATTTGACCGTAAACGCCTCCGAGTCTGTGGATGTGATTGGTAATGCTACCATCTCAAATAGAACTTATCCTAGTACAGTTAGTAGTACAACTTTGGCTTCTGGAAAGGCGGGTGACATAGTTCTCAACACTGTAAGGTTGCGTATTCAAGGTGGAGCACAGGTATCAGCAGCATCTGGTGGAAGACAACAGAACTCAAAATTTATACCAGCTACAGGACCTGCAGGGAATTTAACCATTAATGCCTCTGAGTCCGTAGAGATTATTGGAACTTCAGCAGATGGTTCTGCGGTCAGTAACTTAGCTACTTTGACTCTAGGTTCCGGAGATGCTGGAGAAGTGACAATTGCCACAGGGCAATTGATCGTTCGGGGCGGGGCTGCAATAAATATAACCAATCAAGCTCAAAAGAATGTAATCTACCTAGGGGATGCACGCAATCTAGGGAAGGCAGGCGAACTTAATGTCATTGCTCGCTCCATACTTTTGGACAACCAAGGAAAACTCACATCTGAAACTGACACTGGTCAAGGCGGAAATATTAACCTACAATTGCGAGACTTATTACTGCTGCGCCGCAATAGTCAAATATCCACAAATGCAGGCAAGACTCAGGCTATTGGTGATGGCGGTAATATCACCATCAACGCTCCTAATGGCTTCATAGTCGCCAAACCACAAGAAAACAGCGACATCACCGCCAATGCTTTCACAGGTTTTGGTGGCAAAGTCCAAATCAATGCTACTGGTATTTTTGGCATAGCACCACGTAGTCGAGAAGGCTTGGTAAGACAATTGGGAACAAACGACCCTACCAAACTAGACCCACAAAACCTATTTACAAGCGACATCACGGCAATTTCTCAGACCAACCCGACTTTAAACGGGGTGGTAAATATCAATACACCTGAAGTTGATATCAACCGTGGATTAATCAACTTGCCAGTGGAAGTTGAGGAACCGAGACTGGCACAAGGCTGTGATGTAGCTCCACAAAATCAAAGCGAATTCATTATCACCGGACGCGGCGGCATACCATCCAACCCTAGGGAAATTCTTAGAAGCAACAATGTGCACGTAGATTGGGTGTCCTTGGATGGGGATGCAAATTATTCTTCTGGTGCTTCAAGCAGGGAGACGCAAGAGCGCAGAAGTGAACGTAATACACAAAATAACAAAAATGTCAATAATCCACCCAATGAGATTGTGGAAGCACAGGGTTGGGTGGTGGATAAAAATGGTGATGTGATTTTAGTGGCTCAAGCTCCCACTATGACACCTCATGGTCCTTGGTTCAATTCTGCATCTTGCAATGGTCGTTAGGAACACAAATTTATTGATGTCCAATTTTTGGGTAGGGGCACAAGGTTTTGCCCATTGGTGTCAACTTAAGCCCAAAGTGATTATTGACAAGCATTAGACGATTTTTCGATGTACCATCTAGATTTTCGATCCCCCCTTAATCCCTCCTTAAAAAGGGGGAAATAAAATCAAGCCTTAATCTCCCCTTATACCAATTCAAAATTCAAAATTCAAAATTCAAAAATAAAATCAAAGCCCCCTTTTTAAGGGGGTTGGGGGATCTAAAACGAGGGTAAATTGAGTGTTTGAGTATGATTGTTGACACCTATGGGCAAAGAAGAACCCCTACGAAGCTTTATTGACAAGCATTAGACGATTTTTCGATGTACCATCTAGATTTTCGATCCCCCCTTAATCCCCCCTTACAAAGCGGGGAAATAAAATCAAGCCTTAATCTCCCCTTATACCAATTCAAAATTCAAAATTCAAAAATAAAATCAAAGCCCCCTTTTTAAGGGGGTTGGGGGATCTAAAACGAGGGTAAATTGAGTGTTTGAGTATGATTGTTGACACGCATGGGCAAAGAAGAACCCCTACGAAGCTTATGAATTTTGCAAGTTATTTAATCCAGATTGCTTAGTAAGGGGTTTCGGCGATCGCAGTTGTGAAACTTGCACATCTCATCAAGAAATATTTAGACTAGCTTTAGACTAGTCTAATAAGAATTATGGAATCAGTAGGCTCATACGAAGCAAAGACGCACCTTCCAGCGCTTCTTGAACGAGTTGCAAAGGGAGAAGAGTTTGTGATTACAAAGCACGGAGTCCCCATTGCGCGACTTGTTCCCGTGGATCAAAACCAACAGCGTGACGTTCGCTCAGTGATTGAAGAGTTAAAGCAGTTCCGCAAAGGGCACACTTTGGGAGGACTCTCGGTACGAGAGATGATTAACGAGGGCAGAAGATGAATTTTGTGCTTGACTGCTCAATAGCAATGGCATGGTGCTTTGAGGACGAAGCAACAGAATTTACTGATTCAGTATTGGAGGAACTTGCCCAAGGAAGTGCAAAAGTGCCATCTATCTGGTTTCTGGAGGTTGCAAATGTCCTAGCGATAAGTGAACGAAGGGGACGAACCAATCAGGCAAAGATAACTCAATTCCTCCGACTGTTAAGCAGTCTTCCGATTACTGTTGATGCAAAAACTGGGGAAAAAGCGTTTACTGACGTGCTTACCCTTGCGCGAACCCATAAGCTTACCTCGTACGATGCAGCATATTTAGAGCTTGCGCTGCGTGAAGGATTAGCTCTTGCAACACTTGATGAAGAATTGAAACGAGTTGCCAACAAGCTTGGTGTCACCATACTGTAATCAGAATTGGTGGTTGCTTGTCCTTGAAATAAATAAACCGCACTACGCCGAAGGCGCATGCCCAAAGGGCTTTAGGCGCAGAAAACGCAGAGGAAGAGAGAACAGAGAGTTTTTTGCGTAAGCCCTGTATTGTTCTTGTCATTTCAAGATTGGCTATGACATACTCAAAAAGTACGGTTATTTGGTAGGATTACTGTAATTAAAAATTCTAAAATTTCGTGCGTTAACGGGTGTTGAAAGAGAAAAGCCGATCTTGAACGAAGAATAAACAATGCTAAAAGACGCTCAAGGACTTGAAGTTACAACAGACTCAAAAGAGACGATCGCAGCCATTGACTGTTTCATCGAACAAGCCCTCAGCTATGGTAAGGATGCTGAAGCTTGTATCTTACGAGGAATTGCCGCAGATCCAACTTGTGCATTGATTCATGCTTATGCAGCCGCTCATTACCTCTGTCAAGAAAACGCTACGGCTTGGAAGCAAGCTACACCGCATTTACAAACGGCTCAACAGCATTTAGCAAAGATAACAAAGCGAGAGCGGTTGTACATACAAGCGATCGCCGCTTGGGCTTCCGGAGCAATTGATTGGGCGATCGCCCTACACGAGACTCTTGCTGAAGACTTTCCGCGTGATCTGATCTCGGTTCAACAGGGACAATATCACTACTTCTACTTGGGCGATAAACAGAGATTGCTCAAAATTGCTGAAAAAGTTCTTGCTGCTAATCAGGAAAATCATTATCTATACGGGATGGTAGCGTTTGGTTTGGAACAGTGTCATCGGCTGACACAAGCCGAAGCAATAGCTCGAATGGCAACGACTCTCAATCGTCATGATCCTTGGGCGCATCATGCTATTGCTCATGTGATGGAAACTCAAGGACGAGTGGATGAAGGCATTGCTTGGATGGAGAGTCATGCTGACACTTGGAATAACTGCAACTCCATGCTGTATACGCACAATTGGTGGCACGTGGCGTTGTACTACCTAGAACAAGGCGATGAAGAAAAGGTGTTGACGCTATACGATACTTATGTATGGGGACGCGCCGAGAAAGAATCTCCCAAAGACCAAGTGGGGGCGATCGCACTGTTGTTACGGTTGGAGTTGCGTGGAGTGGATGTGGGCGGACGTTGGCAAGAGTTGAGTGGATATCTTTTTCCCCGCCTTCACGAACACGCATTGCCGTTTCAAGACTTGCATTACGTCTATGCACTGGCAAGAGCAGGACGTAGCGAATGGTTGCTTCAAATGCAACTGAGTATGCACAAACACGCTACCACTGTCAATCCCTATTTACGTGGAAACTGGGCTGTTGTGACAATTCCGGCTGCTAGAGGTATGATTGCTCATGCAAAAGGTGACTGGTTAGAGGCGATCGCTCAACTAAAATCTGTGTTGCCCCTATTGCATAAAATTGGTGGTAGCCATGCTCAGCGAGCTTTGTTTGAGCAAGTTTATCTAGATGCTTTGTTGCGAAGTGAAAAGCAAAGTAGAGTTCATTGCACAATTGCTTGAAACCAATATCGTTTGTCTCCAGAACAGCTGTAGAGACGTAGCATGCTACGTCTCCACATCGGGCGGGTAAGGGCAGTCATCGAGAATAGTGCAAGATATCCATAATTTACAATACCGATTCTTGAGACACCGCATTGTAAATATCAGCCAGTACATTGTAATCTTCCAACTTCACTGCTGCAAAACGCTGAACTTTTACTTGTTCCATCGCGGCTTGTACTTCTGCATCTGGCTCAAGTAGGGCAAACTGAAGCTGCTGAATCACAGATGCACCCAGACGCTGGGATACCACCAAAGGCGGCATAGGACAAGGTCCAAGCACTTCCACAACTTGCAGATGATCAGATATTTCCGGAAAATCGCGCAGTTCCTGCTCTAAGACGACACTGTCAATTGCTGCACAATCTACCAACCCGTCTGCCACCCAGCGAATTGAACGCTGGTGAGAACCTGATTGTATTGCCTTGCTAAAAAAGTTTTTGGGATGTCCGCCTTGAATTAACCGATAGCGCAGCAAATTGTAGCCGCTGTTGGAACCTCGGTCATTGTAGCAGACTGTTTTAAGAGCTAAATCCTCAAAGGTTGCCAAGTTGCTGGTAGCATTCACAATCACATCTGAAAAGTAAATGGGACGGTTTTGATAGCGTGGTGCTTGCATCACTGGAGCAACCAACGCTTGCAACTGATGTGGGACAACTTGGCAATACCGAATCAGCGGTAATCCACAAATGAATGCCAGATCCAGTTGGTCTTTTAAAAGTACCGGGTCTTGTAGTGGGTCGCATTCACCTTGGTGAAGCTGTGTTTCAACTCCCAAGACGCGACCCAGATAAGCCAAAATGGTTTTGTAGAAATTGAACCAATTAGGAGCCAGGTAAGACACAGCCTTCAGCTTAGTTAATCCAGTGACTTGCGGTTCAGAATATGCCACTTATGTCCTCCAACGGCTCGATGAGTAGAAACAGAAAGTAGCTTGCGGCAAGCCCAATGAAAACGCAAGAACACCAAACTTAGCAAGGTCACTAACCCAATCATCAAAACTGTTCCATAAGCCTTGCTGTACCACCAAAACCGTACAACCAGTGCTGTACCCAGTTGCACAGCCTCCCATAAGCCAGGAGTTACCCTCTTTGAATCATCAATCGTGACAACCAAGGATGTTGCTCTATTCGCCATTGCCATTTTTATTACCACCCTACCTGATTTACTCAATTTTGCAGTTTAATGTACGGTAATTCTATAGATATAGTGTAGATTATAGGCAATATCTCATAGCTTGCTGAAAAAAGCAAGATCTAATGCTAATTGCTACTGGAAAATGCACGTCTAACCAGTAAAAGTTTTCGTGCTTTATCTTTTATTGGCGCTTGCCTTTTTAACAAACTCGTGGCAAAGTACTTTTTATACAAACTTGTAAACCTATCGATTTACCGTAGATTTTATGCACAAAATCACGTTGAGATGGATACTGCATTGCATCAACTATTTCTATCAAAGTAAGACCCAATTATGGAGACGCAGCCATTGGCATGTGTGTCAAATGAATGCATATGGAGAAATCTGGTCAAAATTATGAGTCAAATTTTAGAAGAAGTTTTATCTGCAAACCGTGGTTATGTTGAAACATTTGGTAACAAAGGCAACCTTCCCTTGCCTCCATACCGTCGGTTTGCTATTCTCACCTGTATGGATGCTCGACTTGACCCAGCCAAGTTTGCTGGACTGGCTGAAGGGGATGCTCATGTGATTCGTAATGCAGGCGGACGTGCTAGCGATGATGCGATTCGCTCCCTGGTGATCTCCTACAAACTACTCGGTACTTGCGAGTGGTTCGTGATTCACCACACTGATTGTGGTATGGAAACCTTCACCAACGAAACCATGCGGAACTTACTAGCGAGTAGCCTCAAAACTGCCGTTTTAGATGAGAAGGGTTGGCATGATGTTGGCTCTAGTTCGGGAGCGGTTGAAGGAAATTTTATTGACTGGTTGACTATCAGCGACCAGGCAAAAAGTGTCTGCGCAGACGTAAAGCGGATTCGTTCGCACCCGTTGGTTCCGGGTGAAATTCCAATCTACGGCTACCTCTATGATGTCAAGACTGGGAAATTGATTAAAGTTCCCGAAGCTACAGAAATTGGTAAAGCTAACGCATAACCTCAATATTAGAATCTCAAACCAACCCCACCTTGCAAGGAGAAAGCGGTACCGCCGTCACGGACAGCGTCAAAGGCAATGATAGCGTTCCCAAAAATCACCGTATTGCTATTTGGAACAACGTAATCAATTCCTGGTTGCAGGGCAAAGCCAATTTTATTGCCAACTGGGGAAGGTGTATCACCGCCAGCTAAAACAACCCCAGCTCCTATGTAGGCGTCAGTTTGCCAGTTGATCGGGTAGTCGTAGGAAACTGTTGGCACAAGGGCGACATTTGAACCAATGAAAGCCTGAGCGCGGAAAGAAACGGGAACTTCAAGAAGCTTGTAGCGGGCAGCAATCACTCCTCCGACTCGCGCACCATCTGCAAAACCAACTGCTGGACCAACGCCGACATAGCTGCCATATGCGACTTGAGCTTGTGCTGGTTGGCTAAATAGAGCAAAGCTAAAAACTGAACCAGTCAAAACAAGTGATACTAAGTACTGAAGACGCTTCATTTCCCCGCTCCTCACACAATTGCTGAGTTAATTGTAAATTTTATAGTTAATAGTACCGAACGTTTTAAGTTAACTTTGGTTGCCCATTGCTAACAAATGCTCCCTCCATTGCAGGAGTTCAGGACGTTCTACCAATGCCTTAAGATATATCCCAAGGCTCCCATTCAAATCTCTTGGCAGTGTGTGACCACAGCTAGGACATTTGAATTTTTTGTTTCCACCCAATTTGGTGTGAATATGTCCACACTTTGTACAGGTTTTCGATGTGTAAGCTTCTGACACTTCAATGACCTGTGTCTTCCATTCTTGTGCTTTGAACTTTAGATATTCCTTGAATCTATAATGTGACCAATTGAGCATTGCTCTTGCTGTCTTTGACCTGAGCTTTCTAGACTTTTTCACTACCATTTCTGATGTTTCAAAGCTAGGTAATAGAATCACATCAAATTGAGAGCAGAGATAATGAGCAACTTGCTTATGTGCTTCATCTACAATATTACGAATGCGTTCTCTCATTCTTCTAGAAGCTTTAAGCATTCTATACTTTGGAGTGCCTTTCGCTTTAGAGATACGACTGTACAAATTATCTAGATAAGCGCATAGCCTGTAGATTCTACCAATGTCTAAGTTTCCAAAATCACCATTCAAATGAAGACTGAAGAATGTTTGAAATGTTCTTACACCAGGGTCTAGAGCAACTAAGCCTAATCTTTGGTTCTCAGATTTTTTTGACTCAAATACCATAGGAATTATGATGTAAAACTTCCCATTCTGATGCACTAACTTACAATCAAACTCTATGTCTGGAAAAACTTCAGCAGGTTGTAAAGACTTACCTAAAGAAGTTATATACACCGATTCCGATTTCACAGAACCTTTCGGAATATAGATGCTATCCCGTCTCTCTTTTTTCGAGCGAAATTTGACGAGTTGAATCTGTTTTGTCTGCTGGAATTTTTTCTTAGCATTTTTCACAGCATCGCAAGCGTCTTTAATCGCAATTGATTTTATCTGATAAGGTGTTTCTTTCGACCATTCAGGTAAAGATTGAATGATTCCTGTTTTGATTGCTTTCCAAGAAGCCTTAGTATCTGGTTTGTTCAGGTATGCGATAGTTTGATTAAACACATATCGAGCCGTTCCCATCCATTTCTTCAGAGTCACCGTTTGTTGTTGGTTTGGGAATATCCTTATCTTCTTTGATTTCACGTTGGTACTTTCTGAGTCCATGCATTCTGTATGAGAAAACATGGATGATCGAAAGCAAATCCCTTGTAAGTTCTTCTGTGGGTGAAAGTTTATTCTCGTCGAGAACCACGATTTCACAGGAGAATTTTTTACCAAACCATTCGATAAGGTCAAACCCAAATCTAACGAGTCTATCTCGATGTGCGACAACAATTTCACAGACAGTTCTTTCGCTAACCCAGTCCAATATGGATATAAGACCTTTTCTTTTAAAGTTGAGTCCTGACCCGATGTCTGTGATAATTTCGTGATTTGGGTAGCGTCGGCGCATGAACTCAACTTGTCGCTCAAGGTCATCTCGTTGCTTGTGACTGGAGACTCGACAGTAGCAGATTTTCCGCCGTTTTTCCCCCTCTTTTTCCTTGAGGTAGGAGTCAATATCGAACAATCGTTGATTCCCTTGTGTTCGGATACTTGGCAATTGTCCAGTATCTGCCCACCTCCTTATCGTGTTTGCATGAACCCCTAGTCTGTCACAAGCAACACGTAAAGGCACGTACTTAGACATCACTAAACTTCACTGTTGCTCACTGAAATTAGTCTAGCAAGCTTTGGTAAGCTTTTGTGAGAAATAGTGATATTTTACTTAACTGTTGAAAAACCTTCTGTTAGTCAGAAGTCATGATTCGTTGCTGCTCCCCATCTCTAGGGGCAACGAGGATGAATACCTCCTTGAGTACAAATGTAAGCTATTTGCTTGGCATCTAAATTTTTGACTTGACTGAAATCCACTCCATCCACAACAGCAGATTTTGCTCCTATAGCTGGGGTTTGGACAAATTGCTCTGTTTGGTCTTGTTTGCTAGGGGAAAGAATTGCTCCCTGGAAATCCGCTCCTGTGAGATTCGCGCCCCTGAAATCTGCAAGGCTTAAGTCGGCGTTTCGCAAGTTGGCATTTTCCATGTTGGCAGAGCGCAAAATAGCATTAGCAAGGCGAGTGGCGTTGAGGTTGGCATTGCTGAGATTGGCATGATCCAAATAAGCTCCTGTCAGGTCTGCGCCTTGCCAATCGGTTTTGGTTAAGTTGGCGAATGACAATTGCGTTCCTACTGCAATAACGCGACCCAGACGAGCAGCATACAGATCCGCGTCTTTCAACTGTGCATTGCTCAAGTCGGCTCCTGTAAGGCTGGCATTTTCCAGTACGGCACCTTCCAAATCGGCTCCTTGTAGCTGGGCGCTACTGAGGTTAGCAGCAGTTAAGCGTGCGTTGGATAAGTTAGCTTTGTTGAGAGTGGCGCGGCTTAAATCAGTACGAATCATCAAGACACGGCTGAGGTTAGCTTCAGTCAGATTAGCTTGCGTCATTCGTGCATGGCTTAAATCAGCAATCCAATCGTCGTAGGTATCCCAGCGACCATCTTCGCCTCCTCCCCGGAAGCGACTCCCCTTGAAACTGCCGAAGGATAGGTTTGCGGATTTGAACCTAATTCCCCATAAATCAATCTTATCTAGTACCAAGTTGAAGGAGCTTTGCTCAGAGCCGTTTTGACCTAAGTTGATATTGCTCAGATCTGAGCCATTGGCTTGACCGTTGTAGACAGCCAAAATCTTATTCATTGCACGCTGGTTTGCTTGCAACTGCTTTTGTAGCACTTGTGGTGGTAAGGCTTTGCTGCCCCTTGCTGGATCTAACTCGCCAGTCAGGTACTGATTCATGCGTTTTAAATCAGGCATGGCATTCGGTCCAATGCTGACCAAAGCTTGCTGAATCGTTTCAACTAAGATAGGGTTGGTTTCTTTAGATAGCAAGTTGACAAGGTATTGGGTTGCTTGGGGGTCCTTGAGAGTACCCATAGCCAAAATTGCTTTCTGGCGTTCGTCGTTTGTCGCTGTCGAGTTGGGAGTTAACTGTTTGATCAGTGCAAGAAACTGCTGGCTGTTGCGCTGCTCGACAGCACGTTGATTTTGCTGATCCTGAATGTATATTTGAGTACTGACTAAAAGTGTTAGAACTGCACTCATGCTGAGGAGGGCGACTGCGGTCAGCGTTTGACTTGGATTTTGCTGCGTCCACTGCCACACCTTAGGATGCTCGCGGCTTGGCTGTTCTGGAGTGATCACAATTGATGCGATCGCCGCTTCTTCATCTGGTTCGGTCAACGGAGATTGACTCTGCTTGCTATCTTTATGTGGGGATGTAAATGGTTCGCTCTGATCTATCGTGTAAGTTCTTGCCAGCCTGTCGTGCAGTGCGCGGCGGTTTTGCTGCCAAGGGAAACCCGTCGCTTCTAACACAAGCATGATTGTCGCCAAGCTGGTAAAAGCACCTAAACTCGGAAACAAGAAGCTGTTGCGCCACAGAAAATAGGCGATCGCCGTCGGCAAACCCCAACGACCGAGTCCTTCTCGCACCAAAACAGCTGCGAATCCTGGCGGCTTACCAAGATCGTTGACAACTTTAATCCCAAACTGACGTTTCGCCAGTGTGCTTCCAGTTTTCGCTAGTAAATATAATTGCCAACCCGAAAGTGCCAGCGGTGCTAGCAAGGCGATTGTCCATAAGAAATTCGTGGGCGATGCTACATTCCGGGTTCCGTAGCTGATAGGCAAAGCGAGTGGGCGGGCGATCGCTCGTTCCGTTTGTACTAACAAAGGGTTGAGTGGCGCTCGATTCAAATCGCTTCTAGAATTGGCATATGTACCCATACCAAAGGGCACTAATCCACTGGCAACCACCAGTGTGATTTCTACTGCCCAAGCCGCAATGCGCCTAGTCGCTAAAGGCAATGAGTTAGATTTTCCCGGTTCTTTAGCTTGACTAGATTGATTAGTTCTCCTCACACTTGGGGTCGCCATTGGATAATTCCCTTTAACTTTATTTCTATCTCACTCTCTGCATGTTTAAAAATAAACTACTGCTTTTTTTGAGAGTTATTAGATACTAAAAATTTGTATCCAAGGTACACTAATATTGCCAATAGTGCCAAACTGATCGCAGCAGCGACGAGTTTAAGGACTGCTTGCAGTATGGCAAAACCCAACAGCAAAGCTGCACCAGAAACTACAAGCTTTCTCACGACCGACAGATTGTTGAACCAAGTCACAAATCGCACTAGCTGAGGCTCCAAGCTAGCAAAACCAAACTCAGAGGGCTTTACTCTTTTTTGTGACCTTGTGACCACAAACGGGGTATTAATCTCTGCCTCTAGCTTTTCGAGGCGACGCTTTAAGTCTTCTTCTGGTTGAGGATTCATTTGTTTCTACCTTAGCTTAAACACTCTTATGAACAACGAACCAACAAAATGCTTTTGTTGGTAGTTTCTAGCGTGATTTTAGCGAATGCCTTTGTTTGAAAGACCGCTCTTGGTAGTTAGGAATTAAGCTTTTTATATGAGCTTTGCCTAAAAAATTTATAAAGAAGAACTCAGAACTCTCCTGAATTCTGTGCGAGTGGGTGATGAGACTGCCCTTAAGACATCACTCCTTGTAGGCGAAACCAATACTAAAATTTTCTTGCAACTTAAAACTCCATCCCTTTATGGGTGGAGTCATTCTGAGTTTCTAGCTGACATTCTGACTCCTTTTATTTCTTTAATATTTAACCATATAGTTATTCATCTACCCAAGAAAATTTTCTACGAAGCAGTTTGGAACAAAGACAGTTCGTTATCGTCTTTTAACTTTAAGATATATGTATCAATAATAGCTATAAAAAAGTTGGAATTATAACAATAATATGAAGATGCGCACGCGATTTAAAGGTGTTCCCGCATCATTAGCGATCAGTTTGGTTCTTACCAATGCTCATTTAGTAGACGCACAAGTTGTGCGAATTCGTTCTAATTTGCAGCCAGATCCGCTAATTGTAAACGGTACATCTGGGGGAACACTCCCAAGCAACTGTGGTAACATTGCCCCTAAACCTAATCAAGTTATACAGGTGACAGAATCACTGCCTTACCTACGATTAACAGTTGAAAGTGGTGGACAGCCTACTCTATTAATTGATGGTCCAGGAGGACGCTTTTGTGTATTAGCAGATAGCTACTCTGGAGGCAAGCCAGAAATTTCTGGTTATTGGCAGGCAGGAAAGTACTCTTTATATGTAGGAGACTTATCCAAAGGACAGTATAACTATACTCTATCAATTTCGCAACAAAAGACACCTAAAAAGGGTATCTAATCAATTAGGCTTGATATGAGTTTTCTGTTGGTTAAAGTGTTTTGATGCAGTATCGATCGCGCCCCTGCTGCTTTGCTTGGTAAAGTGAGCGATCTGTCGCTGCAATGAAGGCTTGGAGCAAGCTCTTGTCAGTGGGCACAGTGCTGGCAATACCGATACTAACGGTGACGTAATCTGCGACACTAGAACCAATGTGGTCTAACTGAAGCTGACGCACTTGGTTTTGAATAGTTATTGCTACATGGACTGCCCCTGTCTGATCAGTGTTAGGCAAAATTACGGCGAATTCTTCACCACCGTAACGGGTTACCAAATCTGCTGGGCGTTTAACGGAACAGTTGATTGCTTGAGCAATTTGCACTAAACACGTATCGCCAGCTGGATGACCGTAAGTATCGTTATAGCGTTTGAAAAAATCAATATCGCACAAAATTAATGATAGCGGTTTTTGCTCGCGTGCTAATTGATTCCACTGTTGCTGTATGTACTCATCAAAGCGGCGACGGTTGGCAACTTGAGTGAGTGCATCAATTTTGACAAGGCACTCTAGTTGCTGGTTTGCCTGTTGTAGTTTTTGGTAAAGTTCTGACTGCTGGATGGCGATCGCTAAATGATGTGAAATTTGACGCAGTAAATCAACTTCTTGGCTTTCCCATTGACGGTAGTCATCACAAGCGTGAACAATCAGCAGACCCCATAATTTTCTCGCTGGAGATTTGAGGCTTGTTGTGGCAGTTTCTTGGTGTTGAATAATCGGGATAACAACCTTGGATTTAACGCCTAATTCCTGCATCAATTCCCTCAAACACTGGCTCCACTCATCTTCACTTGTATCACCAATCACCCGCGAGTGTCCCTGCCAATAAAACTCATAACAATCCGATGGAAAACATTTGTCTGAGAAACTCAGTCCCAGCGTTGGGGGAACAGAATCCACTGATTCTTGGATAACAACTCCCGAACCATCTGGATTGATCTGAAAAATTAACACCCGATCAACCTGAAGGATTTCACGCACTCTGGTCACTACTGTGGTCAGAATTTCATTGAAATCCAAAGATTTGTAAATTTGCTGAGCAATTTCAGCCAGTAGCCGTTCGCGCTGCATTTGCCTTTGCAAGGCTTGCTCAGTTCGTTTGCGATCGCTAATATCCACAATCAAGCCATCACAAACAATGTCTCCATTTGCCTGTCGGGAGGAGCGGTTGATCATTTGAATCCATTTGATCCGTCCAGAAGGAACAAGAATGCGTCCCTCCCATGTGTAAGCTTGCAGCGTTTGCAGCATCGTCTCAAACGCTCTGTGCAGAGAACTGGCATCATCAGGGTGGATAGCAGCCAGAATGGAATCTCTTCCCTGCTGGAAGGACTCTAGCTCCATTTCAAACAGCGTTTGGAAGCAGGGACTGAGGTACAGGCATTCAACTGAGCCATCTAAGCGATGTAGCACCCGATAAATTACGCCGGGTAGGTTCGCTGCTAGCGTCTGAAATCTGGCTTCGCTCTCCCGCAGCAACCCTTGCATCCGCTGACGTTCGGTGATATCCCGAAAAACCATGACCCCGCCTTGTACCTTACCAAAAGCGTCGCGAATTGGGGTCGCTACATCATCAATTAAGCGTTCTGTGCCGTCTTTTGTTCGCAACAGGGATTGCTCAGGTAATTGAACAGGGAGACCCTCTTGTATAGCTAACAGCAGTGGATTTTCTATCTCCTGCCCCGTTTCACCATGATACAGATCCAACACCTGATTGACTAACTTGCCAATAGCTTCTGTTTCCTGCCAGCCTGTGATCGCTTCAGCGACTCTGTTCATAAAGGTGATGCGACCTTCTTGGTCAGTGGCGATTGTACCATCACCAATACTGTTTAAGGTGGATGTTAGCCATTGCTGTGTTGCTTGCAATTGTTTTTCTAATTGACAACGATGCAAAGCTGTGGTAATGGTTGTGTGTAATTCGGCGCGTTTGAAGGGTTTGGTCAGATAGCCGTAGGGGTCGGTGGCGATCGCCCGCTCTAATGTTTGGTCGTCAGCGTGAGCAGTTAGGTAGACAACGGGAATCTGAAACTGATTGCGAATTCTGGCGGCGGCTTCAATACCATCGATTTCACCCTGCAACCGGATGTCCATGAGTACCAGATCCGGTTTGAGTTTTTCGGCAAGGTCAACTGCTTTTTCACCCAAAGCAACATTTCCTACAACGGTATACCCAAACTTCTCTAAACCAGCTTGAATATTCCAGGCAGCCACCCTTTCATTTTCAACGATTAAAATACCAGCCATAGATGGCTTTTGTTAGAATTGCAACCCAAATGTTTTATCATAATGACTCTAAAACACTAAATTTAGATAAAATTTTACTTTTCTTCGTATAACTTTAATAAATCTTTGATTAAGTATTACAAACAGGAAATTGAACTTTGAACCATGTGATCTCACCCTGCTCTAGCTCAAGAGAGCCGGTGAGTTGTTCAACAAGCATGATAACAAGTCTCACCCCCATTGAGGCATTACGCTGGAGGTCAAAATCGGGAGGTAGGCTAGAGCCATCATTGCCCACTGCTATTTCAATCCAGCCATCAGCCAAAGAGGTGATTCGGATGTAGACTTGACCAGAACTACCTTCTGGAAAGCTATGTTTGAGAGCGTTGGTAATTAACTCATTGAGCAGCAACCCGCAGGGAATAGCTTGATCAAGACTGAGGAACACCGGAGTGCCAACAAAATTGAGCATCACCTGACTGGCAGGAGATCTGTAGGTTTCTAGCAAATAACTCGCCAGTTGTTGAAGATACTCAGCAAAATCAATTTCAGAAAAGTTGTGAGTTTGGTAGAGGCTTTCATGTACCAATGCCATTGAACTAACCCGATTGCAGCTATGCTCCAAAGCTGCTTTCGCTTTTGGATCGCTTACCCAATCTGTCTGTAGCTCGAGCAAACTGCAAATAACATACAAGTTGTTTTTGACTCGGTGGTGAATTTCTGCTAACAAAACTTCTTTTTCTTGTAGTGAGGCTCGCAGTTGGTGTTCTGCCCGTTTGCGTTCTGTGATGTCTTCAGCAAACCCTAGCACATACTGTGGATTTCCTTGCGAGTCGTAAATGCCGACTTTTTTGTTGCGGACAGTTTTTGTTTCCCCCTGCTTTGTGCAAATCATCCCTTCAAGGGTTTCCACTGCCTCTGAGGTGGCTAAAACTTCCTGGTCTTTAGCAGTGCAAAAATCTGCATGCTGTGTTGTGAATACCTCATAAGCAGTCTTACCTAAAACATCCTCTGCTGTATAGCCCATCAACTTAATACACGCCGCGTTCCAAAGCACAAACCGGAGATTGTGGACTTCTTTAGTGAAGACAGCAACAGGCAAATGATCTAAAACTGATTGCAGGAAATTACGAGTCTCCACAAGTTGCATTTCTGCCCGTTTGCGCTCTGTGATGTCAGTGCTCACAGCATACCATCCCCTAACCTGGAATTGAGCATCAAAATCTGGGACAATTATTGCAGAAATATAGCGTCTGCCACCCAATCGATAGGGCGCTTCAGTTTCATAGTACACCGTCTCCCCGGCAAGCACCTGCTCGTTATATTGCTGAATCGCACTATAGGTAGCTTCACCAACAAACTCCCTCAAGGTTCTACCGTAGATTTCCTCCCGACTGCGCCCAAACCACTCCTCATACGTCTTGTTAACAAACCGATAGCGTTGTTCTCGGTCAACGTAGGAAATGCATACTGGTAGAGAATCGGTGATGAGGCGCAACTGTTCCTCGCTCTGGCGCAGGGCTATCTCTGCTTGTTTGCGTTGGGTGATATCCACATAAACAGATACAATCCCGTAATTCTCCAAGGGAATAGGGGCTGACGTCAAGCTGATCCAAGTAATTTCACCATTGGGCTTAAACACGCCCATTTCCACATCTCGAACAACCCGCTGCTCGGTTAGCGCTATCACACCGCCATATTCAGAAGTGGGCTTCGGGCTACCGTCCGGGCGGATAATCTGCCACTCAGGACTGTCATACCGCCGCCCACAATGTTCAGCAGCAGAAATGCCTAAAATTTCCTCAGAAGCTGGGTTGACTTCAACCACCTTGCCTTCGGGGTCGGTAATAACAATGCCAATAGGTAAGATATCAAACAGGGTTTTGTACTTCTGCTGGCTGGTGCGTAACTCATTTTGTAGGCGTTGGCGATCGATAATTTCCTTGGTCAACTCGGCAGTTCGTTGTACCACCCGTTGCTCAAGTTCTTGACTCAACGCACGATACTTTGCCTGACTCTGGCGCAATTCCTCCTCAGTTTGCTTAATGCGCGTAATATCTGTTGCCGTACCAAGTATCTGCCGGGAAGAGCCATCGGCATTTCTGGTTAACACCACTTCTCGGCTGTAGAGCCAGATCCACTCTCCAGTCGCATGACGCATTCGATACTCAATTTCTATAACTTCCCCATCTCTGACTGTGGCATATTGCTTCAAACTCTCAGCCACTTTCACCCAATCGTCAGGATGGATCAGGATTTGCAGCACTCCTGTTCCCATTGCCTGAACGGTTTCGGCAGACAAACCCAATACTTCCATCATCTGCCGATTTGCATAGACATTGCGTTGTTCACATAGGTCGTAGACATACAATATTGCTGGCATCGACTGAGCAATCTGCTCAATAAATCGCTGGTTCTTCAGCAGTTCCGCCTCTATCTGATTGCGTTCAGCTTCGATGCGCTTGCGTTCAGTAATATCTCGCAAAATTGACAGGTGACGATGGGGAACAAAGTTTGCTACGGCTGTGTTTTCCGTTTCCCGCACTGTGCCATCTGGACGTAGGACGCGAGATTCGCCCCTAACCCTTCCCTGTTCTAAAAACCGTTGCCACCCTTGAAAAAAATCAACACCAGGTTCTAGAAAGTCACCCACGCTTTTGGTCAAAATCTCTTCTCTGGACAAACCCAGCAGTTCACAGGCACTAGGATTGACATCTATATAAGAGCCTGCATCATCAGCAATCAGCATTGCATCCAAAGCTTCATCAAATAACGCCTGTAGTTCGTATTCGCCAGTCGAAAATCTTTCTTTGGACGGTTGCTGTGTGGTAACGTCAGATCTCAGTCTTTCCAGGCTGGTTTGCAAGGCTACAAAAGATTGCGAAATTTGCTCAGATTGCGCTTGGCTTTTTGGCAGTTCGCTGATTTGCTGCTCTAGGGTGTTGAGGCGATCGCGAAACGACTCTATCTGCTTCAATTGCCTGACACTCATACTATTATTAATCATGAGAAAAAGTAGTAATATGCACTCTACCCCAAGCGAATAAACCCTTTGGGAGTCAGGGCAATGTCATACACCATGTTCATTTTGGTAAATAAATTTTAAATGGAAACAGCAATTTTCTAAAATTCGTGAAAACCGATAGCCTTTTTTATTGCTTGTTTCAAGAATTTCCCACTATTTTCTTTGAGCTTATACCAATTCGACCTGAAGATGCTCTTAAAAAATGAGGTCTCGCCTCCCTAACTCGTTCCCAGGCTCAGCCTGGGAACAAGAAGTTGGATGCACTAATCCTTAAAAGGTTAACCATAGAGCAAATCGCACAGGAGTTAGGTTTGAGTGTAGAGGAAGTCAGGCAAGCAGCACAAGAAGAGCCTGCTTCGTAATATCATGTCCGATTAATAACCTTATTTAGTTTGTAGTGAGGACAAGAGTCCTCTTCCTTTGAAAACAAGGACTTTTGTCCTTACTACATATAAGTTTTATTATCGGTTATTTGCCGGGCTTGATATAATTTCTGGCTTCCCCTCAAAACTTTCTGTCTCCAAGCAGTTTACACCCAAGAAATTTTAGTTAAATTTTGTTAAGATTGGACTCGATACAAGCACTTCTGCCATCTCTATTCATTGCCTACCTTGGAGACACCCCATGCTGCGACTTGAACACATCAGTAAAATCTACCCCACAGGCGAAGTCCTTAAGGATATCAACTGGGAAGTCAAAGCTTCTGATCGCATTGGTTTAGTTGGTGTCAATGGTGCCGGAAAATCCACCCAACTCAAAATTATCACTGGGGAAGTTGAACCAACCTCTGGCGAAATTATTCGTCCTGCCAGCTTACATATAGCTTACCTCAATCAAGAATTTGAAGTAGACCCGACTCACACTGTTGCAGAAGAATTGTGGACAGTCTTTAAAGAAGCCAACTCTGTACAGCAGTCTTTGGCGAAGGTGCAGCGAGACATGGAAAGCGCCTCTCCAGAGGAACTCGAAAAACTCATCAATAAGTTGGATCGCCTCCAGAGACAGTTTGAAGCTTTGGATGGCTATGTGTTGGATACACGGATTGGGAAAATTTTACCAGAAATGGGGTTTGGGCTAGAAGATGGCGATCGCCTTGTCAGTGCTTTTAGTGGCGGTTGGCAAATGCGAATGGGTTTAGCCAAAATTCTGTTGCAAGAACCTGATTTATTGCTGTTAGACGAGCCAACGAACCATTTAGACTTAGAAACGATTGAGTGGTTGGAAAATTACCTCAAAGGCTTGAACACGCCTATGGTGATAGTTTCCCATGACCGTGAGTTTCTTGACCGCCTCTGCACCCAAATTGTGGAAACCGAACGTGGCGTTTCCACCACCTACCTTGGTAACTACTCGGCATATTTGCAACAAAAAGCTGAAAACCAAACAGCACAATTTGCCGCCTACGAACGCCAGCAAAAAGAATTAGACAAACAACAAGCATTTGTTGATAGGTTCCGCGCCAGTGCGACGCGCAGCACTCAGGCAAAAAGCCGGGAAAAACAACTGGACAAAATCGAGCGTATCGAAGCACCTACATCTAGTGTAAAAACGTTGCGATTCCGTTTTCCGCCTTCACCCCGTAGCGGACGCGAGGTTGTACAAATCAAAGATTTAACTCATGTATATGATGAGAAAATCTTGTTTTTGGGTGCGAATCTTTTGATTGAGAGAGGCGATCGCATTGCTTTTATCGCTCCCAATGGTGCCGGCAAATCCACTTTGTTACGCCTGATTATGGGTATTGAGCAACCCACAGAAGGAGCCGTAAAATTGGGTGAACACGGCGTGTTACCTGGATATTTTGAGCAAAACCAAGCAGAAGCTTTAGATTTGAAAAAGACTGTCATGGAAACTATCCATGACGAAGTTCCCGATTGGAAAAATGAAGAAGTTCGCACCCTTTTGGGAAGGTTTTTATTTAGTGGCGATACTGTCTTGAAACCAGTTGCGGCATTAAGTGGGGGTGAAAAAGCACGTCTTGCCTTGGCAAAAATGCTTTTGCAACCAGCAAATTTGTTAATCCTGGATGAGCCTACGAACCACTTAGATATTCCAGCAAAAGAAATGTTAGAAGAAGCCATCCAAAACTATGATGGCACCGTACTTGTTGTTTCCCACGACCGTTATTTTATCTCCAAGGTAGCAAACAAAATCGTCGAAATCCGCGAAGGAGATTTTCGTGTCTATTTAGGAGATTACCACTATTACTTGGAGAAAATAGAAGAGGAAAAAGAACAGGCTTCTTTAGCGGCAATTGCTGCGGAAAAAGCGGCAAAGAAAGCAGCCAAAGCAGCTAAAGCTGGCACAAAAAAGAAATGATAGGCATTTAGTAGCGAGTCATCTGAGAACTCATAAGCAGCAATTCGCTACTATCACAAGAAGTAACCAAAGATAACGAAAGTTTAAGAAATGTTTAAGAAGCCGCAAATCTGCAAAAAAAATGGGTATTAGGCAGAAATTCACTTGCGGTTGTAATTAGCAATGGTATCATTCGGGTATTACAAAAAGTAAAGGGCAGTTTTACTATGACCAAAGCACCTGTTGCTCCCGTGGTGCTAGTCATTTTAGACGGATGGGGCTACTGCGAGGAAACTCATGGAAACGCTATTGCCGTTGCTAAAACTCCGGTGATGGATAGCTTGTGGGCGGCTTATCCCCACACCCTCATCCGAACATCAGGGAAAGCGGTGGGCTTACCAGAGGGTCAAATGGGCAACTCGGAAGTTGGTCATTTGAACATAGGCGCTGGTAGAGTTGTGCCCCAAGAATTGGTCCGTATCTCAGATGCGGTAGAAGACGGTTCTATCCTCAAAAACCCAGCACTTGTCAAAATCTGCCAGGAAGTGAATAGTCGAAATGGCAAGCTGCATCTGGTGGGGCTGACTTCTGAGGGTGGAGTGCATTCGCACATCAGTCATCTATTCGGATTACTTGACTTAGCCAAGATTCAAGGGGTATCACAAGTTTGCATACACGCCATCACCGACGGGCGTGACACGACCCCAACCGAAGGTGTGAAAGCACTCTCGCTTCTTCAAGACTACATCGACCGTATAGGAGTTGGGCGCATAGTCACCCTCAGCGGTCGCTACTACGCGATGGATCGCGATCACCGCTGGGATCGCATCAAACGCGCCTACGACGTGATGACTATTGATGGACCATTAGATGGTCGTTCGGGTGTGGAAGTTCTACAAGCATCGTATGCAGAGGGTGTGAAAGACGAGTTCATTGTCCCAATTAGAATTGCACCCGGAGCAGTAGAACCAGGGGATGGAGTCATATTTTTTAACTTCCGTCCCGACAGATCGAGACAACTCACCCAAGCTTTTGTCAGCCCAGGATTTAACGGTTTTGAAAGGCAGCAAATCACGCCGCTGTCCTTTGTAACCTTTACCCAGTATGAGCCAGAATTACCAGTTGGGGTAGCTTTTGAGCCTCAGAATTTGAGTCATATTCTAGGGGAAGTCATATCTGGGCATGGTTTAAAGCAGTTTCGCACAGCAGAAACAGAAAAATACGCTCACGTCACCTACTTCTTCAATGGCGGTTTAGAAGAACCCTTTGAAGGAGAAGATCGGGAACTGGTAAACTCTCCGATGGTCGCAACCTATGATAGCGCTCCAGCGATGTCAGCCTCTGCGGTGACAGACGTGGCGATCGCGGCTATTGAAAAGCGCATCTACTCGCTGGTTGTGATCAACTATGCCAACCCGGACATGGTGGGACACACGGGTAATATAGAAGCGACTGTGACAGCAATTGAGACAGTTGACCAGTGTTTGGGTCGCCTACTTGCCAGCATCACTAAAGTCGGAGGTACAACAATTATTACAGCCGACCATGGCAACGCCGAACATTTGCTAGATACTGACGGGAATCCCTGGACAGCGCATACGACCAACCCAGTCCCTCTCATCTTAGTAGAAGGCGAAAAAGCGAAAATCCCAGGACATGGTACAGATGTCGCCTTGCGAAGCGATGGCAAGCTAGCCGACATTGCACCCACGATTCTGGATATTTTACAGCTACCTCAGCCCTCGGAAATGACAGGGCAGTCCCTGTTGCAACCCGCCGAGTATCAAGTGCGACGCTCTCGCACTCCTGTAAAACTGGGGCTTTAACACAGTTCAAGAATGAGGATTATGTGTCAACGACCCAGGTCTAAAGACACTGGGCTTCTAGCCTAAGTCTTAGTCTTCAGTTGACCCGATTAAGTACTTTGCGTACTACGTTAATGGTAAGAGTTCAAGTCCTACCTACGGATGCTTTCGCCAGTCTGTAGCTCTAGAAATTGAGGATTAAACAGGTTTATTGGGTTAAGCCAGTGTCTTCAATATAGTACCGACCGTTAACATTATCTAGGCTAACTTAACCCCGAAAGGGAGGCTCATTCGAGCAAAACCATTATGCGTACAGGTGAGTCCAGTCTTGAAGGAGGGTTTCCCTCCGCAGGGAACTGGCTCTCCCGTTGGGGTAAAAGATATCAGTTCATAATTGCCTGAACGAAAGTAGATTGCAATACTACATAGTATCGAGTAACCCCAAGGCGGTAATGGAATAAGGCGACTAAAGGAGCCAGTGCGGTGGGCGGGCAATGCCCGACTTGTAGCATCTGGCGTTCGCTTGAGTCGTATTTCCTCTCAGGTCTGTTCAAAGCAGCGTGCCGCAGGCATAGACACGCTCGTTTCCATACTTCCCACGAGGTTTTATGAATGATGAATTATGAAACAGACTTAACACAACTCATAATTCATCATTCATGATTTATAATGAATGATTTAAGGTTACTTTCTGTTGAAACTTCTCATCAATTACATTAGCTATTATGACCGTTAATAATGTCGTAGAAGCCATTTGGGCACTTTCCGCTGTTGGTTTGATTGTCTTAGTTATGCTACACAGCCCCAAAGGTGATGGCATAGGAGCCATTGGCGGACAGGCTCAGTTGTTTAGCAGCACCAAGAGTGCAGAAAACACATTAAACCGAGTCACTTGGGCGCTTACAGTCATTTTTCTTGGTTTAACCGTGGTTTTGAGTGCTGGTTGGCTCCCTAAATGAGATGGGGAGACGGGGAGATGGGGAGATTAGGGAGATAAAATAACCAACAACTCTACATCTAGCACCCAACATTGCATTTTGAAGAATACCATCACAAAAATAGTATTTTGGCAGCGCTTGATCACCTCTTTAGCATTGGCTATGAGTACAGCGCTGCTTATTATTTTGACTAACTTCCAATCCAGCGCCATCCTTGTTACCTCTCCCTCATCTCCCTCATCTTCCTCATCTCCCTCCACTCTCCCCACCTCTCCACCTTCCCCTAAACCTCATCCTTTACCACCAACACTGGCGCAGTGGCAAGATAGTACCAACAGTGGTGACTACTTTTCTCAAGTTACTCAAATCCAAGTTGGTTATCTAGTTTGGTCGCAGTTTCCGGTTCGGGTTTATGTAGAACCGCCGCAAGCAGTCAATACTAAGCAGGCAGAAGAATGGGTGAATACTGTTTTACAAGCTGTACAGGAGTGGAATGTTTACTTACCTTTGGCGGTGATTAAACAGCCAACAGATGCAGATATTACTATTGTGCGGAAAGCTCCACCACTGCAAACTTCTCCTAATAATAAAATTCCTCGTGCGCGTTCTGCTCAAACCACCTACGAGTTCTACGTCAGCAAAAATAATCTTTTATCCCACCGCTTCACTATCCTGTTGAGTCCCAGCCAAACAGGTCAGTATCTTTTAGCAGCGACCCGCCACGAATTTGGTCATGCAGTGGGAATTTGGGGACATAGTCCGCTACCAAGTGACGCCTTATACTTTTCCCAAGTCCGCAACCCGCCGCCAATTTCTCCTAGAGATGTGAATACCCTCAAGCGGGTTTATGAACAGCCAACGAGTTTGGGATGGTCTGTGCAGGAAAAATCCGTCTCAATACCTTTGAAATAACTGATTGAAGCATTTGAGTTTCAATCAAAAATTGTTGTGAAAGTAAGTTAAAGCCAGGATTTAAGGTTGTTCTCTGCTGAAAGTAATACAAGAGTCATTATTTTATTTAGTGACAACTAAACTAAATCCTTGCCTAAGATAGATGTTTAGTCTCTTCTTAAAGAGCTATATCAAGCTATATAAATACTTCATTGGTTGCAGTAAGTGTCTTTTTCTAAAATGAAAAGTTCATTACTGTATTGTTTTCTACGTTTTTAGCTAATTGATACCTAGGTGTATCAAAACATTTTGAATTTTCCATGAGTTGTTATTTCTATTGAGGTCTAAGTTGCAACGATAGCTTGTTCTGTCGTTGATTCAAGTGCAATCTATCAACTGAGTCTCATGACTTCTCAGGATTTTTCGGTAGGCGAGATGGGTGTCATCTTTTATGTGAGGAGTGAAAAAACTTATGTATAGCTTAAGGCGTTTGTCAATAGTAAGCACCGGATTCATAGCGCTAGGAATAATAACTGCTACAGTTAGTCCCACATTAATTTCTGCTCAAACTATAGCTCAAGAAACCGCTCCAACGACAACTCCAACGACAACTCCAACGACAACTCCAGCGAGTAACTTTCCGGATGTTGGAGCAGATTACTGGGCACAACCATTTATTCAAGCCCTAGCCGCAAGAAACGTAATTACTGGCTTTCCTGATGGCACTTATAGACCGGATCAACCCGTGACTCGTGCTGAATTTGCAGCAATGATTCAAAAAGCTTTCAACCAAAACCGAGTTCGGCAGTTAAGTCCTGGTGGATTTAAGGATGTTCCTTCTGGCTTCTGGGCAGCTTCTGCAATTCAGGCAGCCTATGAGACTGGATTTCTGTCAGGCTATCCAGGGAATTTGTTTCTGCCAAATCAGCAAATTCCCAAGGTGCAGGCGATCGTTGCTTTAACAAGTGGTCTGGGTTTGACTGCTAGCGGTGATGCAACAAATATTCTTACTACCTACTATACAGATGCCAATGCTATCCCAAGCTACGCCCTAAATAATGTAGCAACTGCAACACAAGCTAATCTTGTGGTTAACTATCCAAATGTAAGGACGCTCAATCCCCTTACGCCTCTAACTCGTGCAGAAGCTGCAGCACATTTATATCAAGCTTTAGTCAGACAGGGACAGTTACAACCTATTCCTAAGAATATCGCAGCGGCTAGTTATGTTGTAGGTGGAACCACTAGTGCTACTCAAACCAACCAAGATATTGTATCCCTTGCTGCCTCTAGTAATTCCTTTACAATCCTAACTTCTTTACTAAAGACAGCAGGTTTAGCAGACATTCTACAACAACCAGGTCCGTATACTGTTTTCGCTCCGACCGATGAGGCATTTGCTGCTTTGCCGCAACAAACTCTACAACGGTTACAGCAGCCAGAAAACAGAGAAACATTGATTAAAATTTTGAGATACCATGTGGTGCCTGGTGGTCTCAGTGCTAATGACCTTACGACTGGCAATCTAAAAACTGCTGAGGGCTTACCCTTAAACGTTAACGTCAATGCTGGTAGTAATCAAATTGCAGTGAACAACGCGAGTGTGATTCAGCCAAATATCCAAGCAAGCAATGGTGTTATTCATGCGATAAATCAAGTCCTTATACCATCTGATGTGAGTCTCAATCAGCAGCCGCAGAATGGTGGAGACGGCATTACACCAGGTAGAGCCACTCGTGGTGTCTCCAGCTATATTGGGGTTGGTGGCAATATTGGGTTAGGCGGTGATTCAGCTCTTAGTGAAGGGAACTTTGCAGTTTTCAGTAAAATTGGGTTGACACGAAACTTCTCGGTGCGACCTTCAGCAGTGATTGGGGATGATCCCATTGTTCTAGTTCCCATCACCTTCGACCTTTCCCAACGAGGAACAGGACAAGGGTTTAACATAGCTCCTTACATAGGTGCTGGTGTAGCTATTGAAACGAGCGATGATGCTGATGTTGCTTTCCTTCTCTCTGGTGGTGTAGATGTGCCTTTGGGTAATAGATTTACATTAACAGGTTCTGTAAATGCAGCTTTCCTAGATGAGACTGATGTAGGGCTTATGCTAGGAATTGGTTTCAATTTCTAACCAAGTAGACATTCCTGTTATTGTTACAGATGTCTGTGGTGCACGCATGAGAGTGCATTTGAACGCTTGTTTGACAGCCTCAAATTTACTTGAAATGATTTGTAGTCTGCTACAAGTAGTAAGGCGATAGGTTACAGGTTATGGGTTTTTCCCCTATCCTGTCGCCTATGCTTTCTATGCTCCCCAACTCAGCGGTACGCGTCGTCGCTGTTCCAAAACTTTGGTATAAAGTTCTTCAAGTCGAGTAATGTTGCCGCTGAGGGTATACTGTTCTAAAACCCGTTTTCTTGCTTTCTGCCCTAGCAAAGTTGTCAACTCGGGATGGTCTTGGAAGAGTGGCAAAAGGGTTCTTAATTGAGAGCGTGTCGTTTTTGTGTTAAGAACAACACCCGCTCCCTTCTCCAGAACTTCTCCATCTGCACCCACATCGGTAGCCAAACATGCCAACCCACAAGCCATTGCTTCTAATAGAGACAGAGACAAACCCTCTACTAGAGATGGTAAAATAAAGACATCTGCTCCCTGTAAAATTTCGATGCGTCGTTGTTCATCAGCAACAAATCCCAACCAGCTAATGTTGTACTCCGAACCATAGAATGGTTCTAAAGAAGCCTTCAAAGGACCATCGCCCACAATAAGTAATTTGCTGTTTGGTCCCATTTCTGCCTGTTTCCAAGCACGCAGCAGGGCTTCAACATTTTTTTCTGGGGCTATCCGACCTTGGTAGACAAACAAGCGTTCGGCTCGAAATTCCTCTTTAATCCTAGAAGGACCAGGAGAATACTTATCAACATCCACACCGTTGGGAATAACCGCAATATTTTGTTCCGGCACACTCATGCGAGCCAACAATTCTCGTTGAATTTGGGAAAATACAATCACGCGATCGTAGTTACCCAAAAAGGGTGCGTAGAGTTGATAAGCCAAAAGTTGTGTTCCTGATACCAGTTTTGCTCCCTTTCCGGCAAACGGTGTGTGGAAAGTGGCAATGAGTGGCAAATTCAGTTGCTCACAAATTTCCGGCAGAACAAAGTCAAGAGGAGACAGGGTGAGAGAAGCATGGACTATATCAGGTTTGAGGCGTCGCAGCGACTGAGTTAAAACCTTGGTCGCTTTGAAAGCCGGAATTGTGTAAACCTGGGACTTGTAAATGAAGGGTAGGGTGACTTCTGGGCAATTGGGCCAGTTATCCAAGTCTGATTCTTCTTGAGCGAAGTGGAGAAAGCTAACTTGGTGTCCCCGATCTAACAACGCATTTGTAATCTCTCTACTGTAGGTGACATTGCCACAAAAAGGTGATTTTTTTCCAATCCAGGCTATACGCATTCTTTGTTAGCTATCAGGAAAGCGAAATTATTATATTAACTTTTTGTCCTTGTTTAATCAGTCCTTTGTCTCGCTCTACTTGCTGGCTCCTCAAGTATCACAAAACACAATTCATTGTTACATCTGTTGGAAGGAAAATTTTTTACATTTCCCCAAACAGCGCACTTTTGGCTTGACTTAACTTTATTTTTCAGTTGTTAATTTATATAATTTCATAACAACTTATCTAGACGCTATACATAACGTCTAGCTAAAGTTCACATTGCTCGCCAGCAAGTCGGTGAGAATTTCTTACTGAGCTAAGTTTACCACGAAAACAAAAGCTTTCGGTCAATAAGCGGTTGCAGAAAGCTGAAATTAACTCCTTTTATCTAATAGCTACTTAGAAGAGGTATACCAGGTTAATATACCACCTGAAAAGACGATCGCAGCTAATCCCAAAAACACTGTCTGTAATCCGACAAAGGTTTCTGCTACGCCTGCTAATGCCAAAGGTAAGGAAAGAGCAATATTAATCACGTTGTTTTGCAGACCAAAGACTTTGCCACGCATTTCTGCTGGGGTTTCTGTTTGGATAGCAGTCTGCATGGGGATACCCACTAATGCACCAAAGACACCTAACAGTGTTATCAACAGCAGGACGATCCATAACTGTTTGGTAAATATCGACAGACCAATCAGAGATGCTGCCATACCCACAGATCCGAAAAGACTTAACTGGGTGTAAGAGAAGCGTTGACAAAATATACCTAAAATCGTTGCTCCAACAGCAATACCAACGCCTCCAGCTGCCAGTAAAAAGCCGAATTGGGAAGCTTTCAAACCCGGAATTAATTCTGCCATACGAACAGCTAAAACGGTTAAGGCCGCAAATATGGAGAACAAAATGATAAGTTGCATCAGGGCACTGCGGAGGTGACGATTTTCTCCGAGATAGCGGAAACCATCTCGCAAGTCAGCAAAAATGTGAGGGTATTCTGCTTGTGTTTGGTGGGGTTTTTCTTTTGTCACAAGCAGCAACAAAATCAGTCCGGCGATCGCATAACTACCACCTACCACCAATTCTTTGCCCAATCCGCTGCTACCACCTAATTGCGACCATACTTGATCCGCGACACCTAACAATGGTTCCCCAACAGCAAACCCGACTATCACCGACGCCATCATTGTTGTGGTATATAGTGAGTTAGCAGAAAGTAAATGCTCCTCTTTAACCACTAAAGGAATTGCCGCCTGTTCTGCTGGTGCAAAAAACTGCGTCAACGTGGAAACTAAGAAAGTCATCGCTAAAAGGATAGTAAAACCCACTGGCAACACTCCCACCAATGGTTGCCAATCGTGAGTCAACCATAGTAATGGTGGAATTGCCAAAACCAGTATGCCGCGCCAAATATTCGTTGCTACCAGCACCGTCTTTTTCGACCAGCGATCTACAAACACACCAGCGACGGAACCGAAGAGAACTGCGGGAATGGTAAATGCCATCATCAGCGTCGAAACCCAACCACTAATAGTTTGGTCACTGCTTTGAAACTGAGTATTAATGATGGCAATCATCAAAACCAGGTACACTTTATCTGCCAATTGACAGAAGACTTGACCACCCCAAAGTGCTAAGAAGTTGGAGTTTTTTAAGATCGGCAAAAACCCTTGTTCATCACCTGACGCGGCGTCTCTATTTGAATCAGAAGCCTCTGTATCTGGTGTTTTCACTACAGTGGCTGTAGCGGATTGCATACTATGCTCAGAGGTACTACTTTTGCCATTTGCCTGACTATGGGTTAATTGATTTTCCGATTTTTGTTCGCTTGGGTTAGTCACATCAGTTTTTGGTATTTCCGATGTGGAATTTTTTTGGTTTCCAGAAACGTCTTTTGCCGACATTTCATGAAAGTGAATATGACTAGATAAAGACTTTGGAACACTTGGGTGCTTGGTTCCTTTAGGCACCGATGCCCTATTCTGTTTTCTAGCGTAGCTTTGTGACAACGGCAGGATTTTTGTATCCAAATCAGACGGTTGCATCATGGTTGGCAGCAAAATAAGAATCTATTAAAGCAGCGGAGCGAATAGGGCGACCAAAGTGATACTGAGCATACGAACGTAAAATTTGCTCAACGGATAACCAGGCATCATTTCTGGCTGCATCTTGTATTATCTCTGGTTGCGACAGATGCTGGAGTATAGCAAGTTCTGTGGCATTCAAGCGACTAGATATGACTGGTATTTCTTGCCGATGAATGACTGTTTGGTAGCTGGAAGCCTTCTCTTTCACAGTAGCAGGAGAGTGGGGAGGATGAGGAAGATTTTGCTTCCTCATATCCCTCATCCCCTCTTTCAGGCGTTCCCAAGCGCTTAAGCAAACTGTTCCACCCGTTGGTATGCTAAATCCTACTTGCCAGTTAGGGTCTGTTAAATCTGGTATCACAGAGCGCCCAGTCAGGCAACAAACTTGTACTTCGGGAGTTAGTCCTGCCAAAGCTAAAAGGTGAAATACCCCATGAGATAGATGTGCAAGAACATCAAATGCTTTTGTGTTGGGCAATGCCTCTAAGCGACTGAGATGTTCGTTTAGTAACTCATAGAGTTCTTCTTGGGGTTGTTCGCTTAACGCCTGATACAGTACTATTTCCGCTAAATACTGGCTGGCAGCAAGTTTACCTAAGTCTTTCGCAAGACCTGGATAAGATTTTACAGTTTGTGCTTGAGTAATTTTATCGAGCGATCGCCCTTTAGCAATCAGTAACTCATTGACTACAAACATCCCACTCCTCCCACCCAGGGAGGAATTGTGCTTGCGTGAACCAGGGGCAACTGCTCGCATCAAACCAAACTCTCGTGTCAAAATTGTCACTAGTCTATCTGATTCTCCCAGAGCCTGTGCCTTAAGATTAATTCCAGTTACTTTATACGTTTTAGTCATTAGTTATTAGTCATTAGTCATTAGCAAAGGACAAAGGACAAATGACTACTCACTTTTTTCCAGCCTACCGCGCTGGCGGAGCAAATCGATACCGCGAGATGTACCCAATCTAGTGGCACCTTCTACGATTAAGTCTAGAGCTTGCTCGATGCTGCGAATACCCCCTGAGGCTTTAATTCCAACCCTCTCCCGTGCAACTTCCTTCAAAAGTCGTACATCCTCGACTGTTGCACCGCCATTCCAACCTGTACTCGTTTTGAGAAATGCCGCACCCGCTTCCATACATATTTCTGCGGCTATTCTTTTTTCTTCATCCGTCAGCAGGCTAGTTTCCAAAATAACCTTCACAGTTTGCCCAGTTTCTTCACAAATTTCCGCTATTTCCCGATGTACGTCGTCAGTTTTGCCTGCTTTCAACCAGCCCAAGTTGATCACCATATCTAACTCAGTAGCACCATTTTCCACCGCTTCTTGAGCTTCATACAGCTTCGTTGCCGAAGTCGTCGCACCACTAGGAAAGCCAATGACTGTACAAACCTTGGGCTTTTTGCCGTGGAGGAGTTCTGCTGCTTGCCTTACGTATGCCGGGTATACACAAACTGCAGCAAAATGAAATCTATCTGCTTCTTCACACCATTGTTCAACCTGCTCTGGAGTAGCCGTTGGTATCAGCAGGGAGTGATCGATAAATAGTGCAATATCAATGTCTGGATAGTCTGCTGCCATCGCCTTTTCTACCAGTGATAAATTATTAACCTTTATAAAAAAATTTAAAACTATTTGGATAAATTAAACCATAATTTTTACGTTCTTTACCTGAACTTTACGCCCTTACTTAGTGTTACTGGTAACTGCTATAATCCTTACTGAATTCCTGCAAGTCTTCTAATTTACATTAAGTTTAGTTAAGTTGAGCAGCCCAAATAGTTTTTATTATAAGTTGCTAAAAACTCAAGAATAGTTTGAGCTAGTGCCTTTGATGCTAAATAAGGTACCCCATTACCAATTGTTTTAAACATATTAGTTAGAGACATATTATCTGGAAGCACAAAGTTAGCAGGCAAAGATTGTATTGCTAAAGCTTCAGCTGCTGAAATGCGCCGAACTTTGTAGGGATGTAAATGGACTTCATTATTTCCATAGCAAGCTGTGGGAGAGTAACGCCATCTGTGAAGACGTTTGTAAGACTTTTTTGAATCATCTCCCTCATCTATGGTAACGAATTTTTTAATACCCGCCCTTGGCTGAAAATAATGTTGAGCATTGGGATGATTTAACACACCATTTTTTCTAAACCAGTGTTCAACTGTGAGTTCTTGAGGAATACCATCAGGGCAAGACAGAATAGAATCTTCTTTAAATGGTTGTGATTGACTCCAGTTGTAATAAAAAACTTTATCTAGAGGATATAAAATATATTTTTTCCAAGGAAAAGTACCTTCAGGCAAAACATTTTCCTTGTCAATTTGTATTCCCATGTCCTTTATTAACTGACTTCGGAAACCAAGAAGAATAATTCTGTCTCTATGCTGAGGCACACCATATTCAATAGCATTAATTAAGCGCTCTGTTAAGACATAACCAGCTTGGTTTAAGTTTTGCTTAAGGGCTTCAAAAAACAAACGATGTTTTTTTGTCTTCCACAAACCTTTGACGTTCTCGAATAAAAAGAAATCGGGTTGCTGTTGGCAAATTAATTCAACGTAGGAAGCAGAAAGTTTTCCATTATCTCCTAAGTGTCCTCGATTTTTTCCACCTACGGAGAAGTCAGGACATGGAGGACCACCAATAAATCCGACAATATCACTAGACTGGCGGCAATCTTTTACTAATTCTTGCAAATGAAGTGCTTGTAATCCTTCAGTAAGTTTGGTTACGTCTCCTTCTTCCCCATGATGAGAACCGTATTCTGGTGATGGCAAATTGAGAGTAGCCCGTGAATAGCGGTGTGCTTCCATAAATGGGGAAAATATTTCATTGACATAGACAATATTGAAACCAGTGGTTTCAAAACCGAAATCAAGAAAACCTGAACCTGCAAAAAAGGAGAAGATAGTAGGGCAATTTCTCATTTGCTGATTTTGAAAGCTTATTTATAAAGCTGGCGATTAGAAATCGCGCCTACACAAACAAAACCCGCCTGCGCGGGTTTCAGGAAATTTAGTCCGCGTAGGCGGACTTCGTCTGTGTAGACGCGACTTCTAGTCGCCAAGGCTAGTGGTCTATCGGATTAATTTTGTGGGGAAAATGATTTCGTAGTCAGGACTTTAGTCCTGGATTTTGAAGCACTAAAGTGCTTACTACAAACTATCAAAAATTTTGCGATGAACCACTAGGCAATTGTCTGAGATTCAATGAGTTGTGGCTGCTGTGCTTCTGGCAACAAACGCCCCACTCCTTGCTTAACAAAACTTTGCAACAAACCAATCTGCTGGTTCTGCTGAAACACGTTTTGCAAGGTTTGCCGCAACTTGTCGAGATTCAAGCCACCTTCAGAATTCATAGCGACTTCCTGCTGTTGGAAATACTCGACTAGGCTTAAACCGGCTATGCGAGTCAGGTAAGCTGCACTAACCCCCTGTACTGCGCCACCAGCAACAAAGGTGATAGCGTTACTCTTCAGCACCGTACCGATCGCCTTGGAAGACAGTTCCACCAAACCCAATTTCAGCATCAAACTTCCCATTGTTCCAGCAACAGTTTGCGCCTGTTCCAAGGAAAATTTCTGCTGATAGACACTACTTAAATCCATAACCATCTGGGCATTAATTGCCGCTGTTGCCAGGATATCAAGCGCTGGTACTGGGTTGGCAAATGCTGCCGCCGCAGCAATCCACTGGTATTGTTCAATAACTGGTAGGGCGCGATCGCGTCTAATTCCATTGAGCAAGTTTTTCGCCTCAGCTTTCAGCAATAGGCTTTTCCTCATCGTAGTTGCCCACACCAGCTGCTGTCCTTGCTGTGCCACCATTTCACCCAACACAGAAGTCAATTGTTGGATATCTGGCGCTGGCACTTCCAGCGACTCTTGCACGGAACCATCTTGTTGATGCTTACGTACTTTGATGGGAATAGGAGACGCCGCAGTTGCTACGACAATTGACGGCACCCGATGTTTCAGCGACTGCAACACGCACACGCGTTCTTCTGGCAAATACTGGTCTTGTTTGTTAAAAACCAGCATTGTGCTTTGATTTGCTGCTTTTAGCTGCTGCAAGCTCTGAAATTCTGAATCTGTTAAATCACCATTTGTCAGAAACAAAACAACATCAGATGTCTTCGCTTCTGCCAAAACAGCTGCATCTGAATTTTCGGCTGCTTCTACAAACAAAGGTTGTGTTTCTTGAAAGTGTAGAGGCGTTGCATCCGAGAGTTCTAGATTTTGCTTTAAGAGTTTAATTAAAGTCGTTTTACCTACCGACTTACCGCCCGTGACAGCAGCGATCATCTCTTGTCTGTCTAACTCAGCCGCGAGATTGGCAACTTGTTCTCGCAGTACAGACGTTGCATGCAACGTCTCTACATGATTTTCTGCTTCTTGTGCCAGTTGGTTAACCACGGCTTCGGCTTTGGCGATCGCCCCGAACACTGTTGCCCGATCTACAGGTAGATCATCTAGCAGTTCAGAACTGTCTTTGGCGCGATTTTGTTTTAACAACCACAAACCGCCGCCAACTGCTAAGAGACTTAATAAGCCGAATTCACCCACCTGCACAAGTGAATCTTGCCAACTTTGTAACATCCATAAAGAGAAGGACAGTCCCAATCCTCCCACTAAAATCGGTCGCCGCAACTTCACAACTATGATTCTCCCCGCTTTTTGGATGGCTTCTACTCCAGATTAGCTCAAAACCCGCTTCGCTTAATCCGACTGGCGGAGGCATAACATTTTCTTTACATACAGCAGCTTCTAAAATTAACTTCCAAGCGTCGCGATACTTTGCGGAACGAGGTTTACGCTGTCGCTTCTCGGCTTCAACGAGGTGTATTTCGCTACCGTAACCTATGAACACATCTACAGGGAAGACATAAAACAGGTCACCCCTTTGGGGAAGTCAAAAGTCAAAAGTCAAAAGTCACGCATTGAAGACCCCACGGATGAATCCAGGGGCTTGAATAAAGTTGCTCCGCATTTTTTCTTCTCCAGAAATAAATTTCGGGGCTTGTATCCTTTTCTTTTTCGGTCAAGTGTCTCTACATAAACCAGGGCAAAGTCAAAGTCTGATGCCTTGTAGGCTTCTCTAAGCATAAACCGCCGATTTGTTTTTGTCCGCCGATTATCTACAACATAATTGCTAGAAGGTTCATCAAACCAAGCATACTTGACTTGAATTTTAATTAAAGTTCCTTCGACATCAAACGCTAAATCGTAAGGAAGCCTATCGCCAACAGGTTTTAAAACTCCCCAACCACGCTTCAAGGCATGAAGAACGGCAGCTTGTTCTGCTATGTCTCCTTTAAGCTTTGTATCCATCTGCCACTACAAGAAATCTGGAAATAGCTGCTAATCACCATAAAACCAAACCCCACAATCTTTTAGGATTGCAGGGTTTGGTTTCATCTTTCATTTGGTGGCGGGAAGTGGATTTGAACCACTGACCTTCGGGTTATGCTTACCATCTACAGCTTTCGCTGCCTGGATTAACCAGTTTGTGGTCTGGACTGTCCCTTCACCCTCGTCTTTCACGTTAGGGTGCCTGCCTCCCAGTCTCTACACCTTCCCCATTTCTGAGGCTTGGTTCGGGATTACCGCGCTAGTGGCTTCCCCGAGTTTGACAGGTAATCGTACATAAGTTTCCTCATGTACCGCCCACTGCAAGACTAACTGATAAGCGTTTAGTTTGCCTTGCGGATTGAGCCCGACGAGCTACCAGGCTGCTCTATCCCGCGTCGCCTTCTCGTCTTTTTAACTATAACACCATAGTCCGAAATTTGGCAACTATAAAATCGATAATTCTCCAATAACTTCTAAACGCTTGTATTTACCGAGGTTCATAAACTTTTCCGACAGGGCTTCGGCAACGCTGGGACTAATCCAGCCCAACTGCTTAAGTAAGTGAATGGCAACGGCATATTTTGCTCGCTTGGCTCCATCCATAACTTTAATTGCCAATCCCATGCCTTCACCCAGTCTGCCAATGCACTGTACTCCTTCAGCACCTGCTTTGCTAACGACTTCCCCAGGGGCTAAGCGCATCAGTTCTGTATCAAATTCTCCAACTCCAGCCACCATGACTGGGTGATGAGTCATGGCACGAACAATACGCTCCATATCCAAACTGCTACGAGCAGCGAGATGAGCATACAATGACGCCATGTGAGCGAGTTGCATCAAATACGTTGGTGCGCCACAGTCGTCATGAACGCTGATGAATTCCTCTGCTGGCATTCGCAGCAATTCTGATACTTTGCTTAAAATCAGCTGCTGTACTGGGTGTTTCCGCTGTAAGTAGTTGTTTAAGGACCAATTGCACAGCTGACAAACGGCTAGCATTCCGGCGTGTTTGCCAGAGCAATTGTATTCCAAAGGACTGTGCTTACCTTCTGGAATTGGACATTGGAGGGCTGTTGGATCTACATCAGCTCGCCAAAGTATATTAAATGCCTGTCGGACTTGCTCTATTGTTCCTCTATGGGAACTTGTGATAATTGCTAGGTCTTTATCGCTTAGGTTGTAGCGTTCTAAAGTACCCGTGCTGGTTACGGCGATCGCCTGAAATGGTTTGAGTGCGGAACGGACAAATGTTGCAGTTTCGGAGTTTCCGGCAACGGAAAGCACCCGTCCTTTGTCGTCGCATACCACAGCTTGGACGATATGCTTTGATTCTATAATGCCTTCACGCAGTAACCTGACTTCTAATGCGGCGGCTTGTGTTCGTTTTCCCATTGTCATGGGTTAAAATGTACCACCTTTTTGAGTTATGAGTTATGAGTTATGAGTTAGGAGTTACAACTTATTAACTTCTAACTCCTAACTATTTACACTAGGTGCCAAACTATCGTACCAGCAACGAACAACACAGCCAAGCCAGCAAAGGTAATTTGTAATCGCTTAATAATTGGTTGAATCGAGTAGGAAACAATCAGGCGATCGCGTGTTACCACTTCTTCTGGTTTCGTCCAAGTTTGACCATCATACCAACCTGACTCTTCGTAAAAGATGATTGGACTTATCAGGCGATCCCGAATGTAAGACCAGCCCAAAGATAACCGCACCAGTACCAGCACTAAAGCGACACTTGCTCCTGCACAACTGCTGAGAATAAACTGTGCAGTATGCTTATGTGGGGGAAAGCTAGCCGCTGCTACTGGTCCTGCCACGAACCACGATAAACCCCAAATCAGAGCGATTTTTGTAATATAGTCGCGCCAACTTAAGGTGCAGTCACGAAACAGCCAAGAGGATTTTAACTCTTCGTACTCATTGAGTGGTTGCTGTTCTGCAGGAACTGGGCAATTTGAGACTGAAGACTTAATCATGTTGGTTTACCCCCACCGTCAACGGATGTTGGATACTCGATACGTTCCGCATGTCCCCAGAACGCTTCAAGATTATAAAACTCCCGCTCCGAAGGCAACATGATGTGAACAATGACTTCGCCGTAGTCTTGCACCACCCAACTTGCCTCAGATTTTCCCTCTGAGCGCAGGGGACGCCGTTGCCACTCTGTTTCCACTTTTTCTTCAATTGCTTGTGCGATCGCCCTGACTTGTACCCTCGAATAGCCCGTCACTACCACAAAATAATCCGCTAGGTAAGATACATCTGCTACCCTCAGCAGTAAAATATCACCTGCTTTGCGGTCTGATGCCGCTTCGGCGACCTTTAATGCTATCTTTCCACTTACATCGTTGGCGTCACCCACTGGGTTCCCTACTGGGCTGTTTGTCACTGCGACGGATTGTCTTGGGAAATTTGGTTGGAAATAATCAGACATTAAACCTCAGCTGCTTTATCTTTTTGTGTAACGATTTTTGACAATTTCTACTAACAAACAAAAATTAAGATGGAACTGCAACTGTGAGAACTGGTTTTTTTGAATACTAACAAAAAAAAGAGGTGTCTACGCGGTTTGTTGTACAACTGGTTGTTTTGCCTTCCACTTTTGTAGGAACCAGTTGCGCGTAAACACGACTCGCGGATGAACTAAACAAGAACTTTCGAGCAAGAATTTGAGAGTGTAATCGCAATTCTTCCACACAGCCTGATTGATATCTTGACGGCTAAGTTGTCGTAAAGCTTGTAATTCCGAGGTATCCCCACGTCCTGGCTCTAAGCTATCTGCTAAAAATACGATACTGCACAGTAGACTCATGCCTGGTCTACCCAAAGTGTGATTGGCAATGGCTTGTAATACTTCTTTATCTTCTACGCCAAATGTATCTCTTGCTACGATAGCGCTCACGTCTGCATGCAAAAGATGGGGATTTGCTTCCATCACTTCGTCTACTTCCAATCCCTCTTTGTGTGCCATCTGCAAGAGTTTCTGGGGCTTAAAATATTTTGCTAAATCGTGCATTAACCCTGCCATTGCAGCTTTATGGTGATCCACTTTGTAGTGCACCGCCAGATCCACCGCCATTTGCTCAACCCTAAGAATGTGGTTGACCCTAGAAACTGGAACATTCTCTGCTAACCAGGCTAAGACTTTTTCGTGCATAATGGCTGTACTTTTAGAATTGAGCTTTGTGGCAGGTTTTGCAGTGAGTCATTAAGATGTAATTCTATTCTAACGAAGTTTTAGTTTGGATTCCTTCGGCTTAAGCATGACCTGTTTTTCAGCCTAGATGTTCACCACAAAGTGCGCGACGGGAGCTATAGATGCGATCCTGACAATTCTGCTGTCATATGAGTCTATCAAAATATTCCATTGCCGCAAAATAACTAATTTTCAAGGCTACAACAGTAGTCCTGTTGAGTAGGACAACCATACGCTCATTAAGCTATGAGATCTGTTGAGTAGGAAGTACCCTGTGACGAGCAGCCTTGTTTTCAATCGTGAGGAAAGAGATATCCAGATTTGCGGTAAGTGTCGAGCGACCAAAAGCTAGATAGGTTAAACTTCCTGCTTGGACACGACGACTGGCTCAATTGCTGAACGCTCAGCCGTCAGTGAGTAGAACAAAGACTCATACTGATTTAATGCTTGTTCAAAAGCATATTGGTCAACTGCAAATTGGCGACTCTTATAACCAAATGTTTTCACTTTTTCTGGGTGGTTGTACAAATCCAAAACTGCCTTTGCTAAAGCTTGAGGATCTTCTGGAGGAACAACGACTCCACCGCCACTTTGTTTGATAGCTCGTGCTGCTGTGCCATTTGCAGGCACAGATCCCAGCAATGCGCGACCACTGGCGAGTAACAATTGGATTTTCGATGGCATATTGAAAGATATGACATTTTTCTTTTGCACCACCAAACCCACATCAGCAGCTGCCAACATTTCTGGCAAATGTTCACGAGGTTGAAAAGGCAGTAGTAAAACATTAGTTGCACCGCATTCCTGACAAACCTTCTCCAATCGCTGCAAACCTTTTGCTTCACCAACAATCACAAAGGCAATATCTGGAATATGCCGCAACAAAGAAGCAGCTTTGACAACGGTTTCTAAGCCTTGAGTGAGGGCAATGTTGCCAGAGTAAAGTACTACAAATTTGTCATCTAGGTTATGGGCTGCTCGGAAAGCATTATTTTTTTTCGCTAAAGGTCGGATGAAATTGACATCCACCCAGTTGGGAATTTGTACGATTTTTTTAGAGGCTACGCCCTTTTTAAGCAAGTTTTCTACAAAGCCATCAGCGATAACGCTAATTTTAGTAGCACTGTGATAAGCGAATTTTTCTAACGCTGTAAACAATTTGATCAGCCATTTGTTCTTCAAAAGACCAACATGTACAGCAGCTTCCGGCAGTATATCTTGAAGATTTAAGACCACAGGGCAGCCGTGTAGCCATCCCAAAAGGGCTGTTGGTAAGCAAACAGGTAAGGATGGTGAGGTTGAGAGAATGACATCTGGACGCCACCCTGCAAGCGCTGGCAGAAAACTTGTAAGCACGAAGCTAGCATCTAGCAATACCCGATCTATAAAGTTGGGCTGCGGACGAATCCAAACATAACTACGTTGGATTTGAACTCCATTTTTGTACTCAGTGAGATGCCACTTGCCCCGATAGCCCGGGTATATCCGACGTTCAGGGTAGTTGGGCATAGCAGTCACTACGCGCACTTGGTGTCCGCGCTTGACCAGTCCCTCTGCTAATTCAGTCATGAGAGGGGCGATACCAATTGGTTCTGGGTAATAGTTGTACGAGTAAATCAAAATGCGCATTACAAATTAGTCTTCGTCCGAAGAAACCCGGTGTCCTGTTTTATGACAACATCTGTTCGCAACATCATTTCGCACGTAAGTGCGCCTCCTTGTTGTATTTTGCCTTCAGACTCTTTTAATATCAGTCATTCTTCATTGAAGATTGAGTAAAATTTGATGCGACCTTCTTAGAAATGGATTGGTATTTTTGTTAAGGGTCAAATATTATATAGTGTTTTTATACTCCTAGCTACGTAAAATTTATTTGTATTGTTTATTGTTATGCAAAATAATTGAGCCATAGCTTTTATATATATGAAAAAGGTATCTATATACAGGAGATTGTTCGTGCGTGAGGTACAGTTCTGATGTCTATAAACAAGATATAAAGCCCTTTTTACTTCTGAACGCCAGAGCCTTAGGTCGGGAAACCCTCCTGCATAAAGAGCGCTCCTCCTGACGACTGACGCCAATATTGCTGCTATATATAACCAGACAATAAAAAACCCGGCATTTATGCCAGGAGATTCAACATGAGTTGTTTAAATTTTGCAGTGAAGAAGTTAAGTAGGTTGGCTACACTCTTAGTTCTTTACACCCTTAAAAATACTTTTAAACAGCACCACTGTTTTTGTTAAACAAGATAGCTACTGTTTTAAAAATCAACTTCAAATCGTACATCAAGCTCCAGTTTTTTTGATACTGCAAATCTAGGCGAATGACGTCCTCAAATTTACGGACAGTAGACCGCCCATTCACTTGCCATTCTCCGGTCATTCCCGGTTTTACATCCAAACGTTGCCACTCTGGGACTTCATAGCGTTCAACTTCATCAGGCGTAGGTGGTCTAGTGCCTACTAAACTCATCTCTCCTTTTAAAACATTCAAAAATTGCGGCAGTTCATCTAGACTGGTTCGACGCAAAAAGCGCCCGACTTTGGTAATTCGTGGGTCATTGTCTATCTTGAAAAATGCCCCTTGAACCTGGTTCTGCTTTTCTAGTTCGGCTTTTCTCGCTTCTGCATCAATATACATTGAGCGGAATTTCCAAATTTGAAAGCGCTTACCCATCCAACCACAACGGATTTGACTGAAAAAAATTGGACCAGGACTATTAAGTCTAATAGCAGCGGCGATAGGGATAAATAAAATTCCTGTAATTACCAATCCTACAAGTGACCCAACTACATCTATAAATCGTTTCATCCAAGAACGGACAGAAGGATGTGTAGTTGGTAACTGTTCTTCAAATTGACTCTTTTGAGGTGGTGTTTCCCCTTGAGATTCAATTGAAAAAACTTTATCTAGTCCTGTAAGGTTAAGGACTGACATAACCTGAGGGGTAACATTTCGCAGTATGAATTGGATATTTTTTTCCTGAGCAATTTTCAGATTGCTAACCAGGGCACCTAAACCACTACTATCCATAAAAGTAGTTTGGTGAAAGTCAATGATAATTTGTTTGGTATCAGGATTTGCTTGTGTGATCTCTTGGCAGGTTTGCTTAAAGGCTACAGCCTCAAGCACACTCAACCGCGCGGATACCTGCACAATTGCCGTGTCATTTGAGAACATCACCGGAAAATTTACCTCTTTGGGTTGGCTAGTCATGAAGCCCTGCACTTTCGTTGCCATGTCAATATAATCTGCCAAACATTATTGTGTCTTAGCAAGTAGCCTTACCTCATGAGTGTTAATCAGTACGAATAACGACTCATCGCTAGTTACTTCAGTTGAGATTGGATATCATCAGGGACGATTCACAATAGAACAAGAAGCTAACTAAACTCTGAAGTATCAAGGATAAACTATGAAAGAAAGGATCAAGCGTAAAGGTTCAGGTATGAAATACTTTATACTTCAATTCATACTTCCTATTTCTCACTTTTGCCGTAACTTCATATTTCATACTTGATACTTCATACTTTTTTAGTGAAAAACATCCTTGTTTTTGTGCCGACGTAGCAGATACTTGTTGCTATCATCACATGACTGTTAAGAATACTATTACACCTACCGCACGCCTGATAGAGGTCTTTTCCGCCATACAAGGGGAAGGACTGAATGTGGGAACACGTCAAATTTTTATTCGCTTTGCTCTTTGTGACTTGCGCTGTCACTTTTGTGATAGCGCACATACTTGGAACGCACCCGCCACTTGTAAGATAGAGCAAACCCCTGGATTACGTGATTTTGAAATTTACTCGAATCCTGTTCCACTACCAATGTTACTCTCATGGGTAGAGCGGCAAAATCTGCCATGTCTACACGATAGCATTAGCTTAACTGGCGGCGAACCACTTCTTCATACCCCATTCTTGTTGGAATTTTTACCCCAAGTACGCTCAGTTACGGGTTTACCTATATACTTGGAGACTGGGGGACATCGTCCAGAACAACTGGATACCATACTACCTTATCTAGACTCTGTAGGAATGGATTTCAAACTGCCAAGCACGAGTGGCGAAAACCGTTGGCGAGAACACGCAGAATTTCTCCAAGTTTGTTGGAAATCACAAGTAGAAGTTTTTGTCAAAATAATTGTTTCTCAAACCACAGATCCAACTGAGTTGGAACATTCAGCTCAATTGGTAGCATCTGTCAGTCCATCTATCCCAGTATTTCTACAACCTGTCACACCATTAGATGATCCGATCGCCTTCAACCAACCGCCTGTCCTTGCTCCTTCTCCGAGTCAAGTGTTAAATTGGCAATCTCTGATGAAGCGTTTTGTCAAGCAAGTACGCGTGGTTCCTCAAACACATAAAATGCTTAATCAGCTCTAAGAACAAAACTCATAATTTAGAATGTTTCGACCAAGGAATTTAAAGGATTTCAATGAATAATTGAAAATTCATGATTGAGGAAAAGCCAAATCGGGTTATGAATTTTTCTTTATGAAGATGTCATCAAGCAAAAGCCAAATAGTATAAAAATTTGATGTCATAAACAGTACATAACTGGAGAGTTAAACTGTTCTTAATACGGGAGTCAGATGCTGAAAAAAGTGATTTTTTGGATTTTACACATGGTTCAAGTAAGGCATTGGCTTTCTGTATTAAGTTGCACGCTTATAATGTCTGCTGTTAGTATGACAGGATACGCAACATCAGCGTACGGTATTTCCCTGACCAATACCCTTTCTATTCCTGGTGAAACGACAGATTTACAACCTGGTAATGGTGCAAACGTCAACCGCTTTGGATTTTTCTCGGATATCTACTACGATCGCTTTAACAATGTGTACTATGCATTAGGCGATCGCGGTCCTGGTGGCGGGGTGATACCCTACCAAACACGAGTCCAGAAATTTTCTGTAGATGTTGACCAAAATACAGGAGCTATCGCTAACTTTAAAACACTAGAAACGGTTTTATTCACAAAAGATGGTACAAATTTCAAGGGATTGAATCCTAGGTTACTCAATGGCAATGCCGGAACTCTTGGTTTGAGTCATGATCCAGAAGGGTTTGCTGTTGCTCCCAATGGCAATTTTTACGTTTCGGATGAGTATGGTCCGTCTGTGTATGAATTTAAACCAGATGGTTCTTTCGTCAGAGCATTTACGACCCCACAAAATCTCATTCCCATTGCTAATGGCAACCCTAACTATCTCGATGGTCGTCCAACTATTACCAGTGGTCGCCAAGATAATAGAGGATTTGAAGGGTTGACTATAAGCCCAGATGGCAAAAAGCTCTATGGTTTGCTGCAAGACCCTCTCGTGAATGAGGGTTCTAACGATGGTTCACCAGATGGACGCCGTAGCCGCAATTTAAGATTGGTAGAATTTGACACAGCAACAGGACAGAGTACGGCACAGTACATCTATCAGGTAGAAAGTCTGGCAAATATTAATCAGCGGATTCCCGGAACAAAAGATGATTTTGGGGCGAATTCCCAAGGGCGCAATATTGGTATCAGTGCAATTACAGCCCTCAATGACAAGGAATTTTTGGTGCTGGAAAGAGATAATCGCGGGTTTGGGGTGGACGCATTGAACGCTTTAGTGGATGATCCAAACGAAACACCACCACCTGTTGGTAGCAAGCGAGTTTACAAAATTGACCTCACAAACGCAACCGATGTCACCCGGATTAGTTTGGCAAACACCAATACATTACCCACAGGTGTCAACCCCGTAAGTAAATCCCTATTTCTAGATATTGCTGCGGCTTTAAGCCCTGACAATCCAGGTGATTGGACAAAGATAGCAGAAAAGATGGAGGGGCTGGCGATTGGTCCGCAACTTAAAGATGGTTCCTACGCGCTTCTCATAGGCACTGACAACGATTTTAGTGTCACTCAAGAGGACAATTCTATAACTCAGTTTGATATTTGTACGAATGCCAACGGTACCAGCTATAGCCGTAGAGTGATTGACAGTGGCTGCCCAGAGGGTCAAAAGTTAATTCCTGGGTTCCTTTACTCGTTTAAGGTGAGTTCTGCTGAACTAGGCAAATTTGTCCCACCACAAAAAGTGCCAGAACCCACGGCAACTGCTGGGCTCATGTTGCTGGGTTTAAGCGGTTTATGGCTGAAACGGCGACGTTAGGCTGAAATTGTCACTTGTCTTTTGTAACGACAAATGACTCATGACAAAGAACGCCCTCTTTTGTGATTTGTTCTTTTTCTAAATTCCGCCGTCTTCTATATTCTTAGATTTCGCTTTTGCCTTATTGGCACTGCGTTTGAGAGCAGAGAGCCGTGCTTCGTATTTAGAGCGTTGGCGTTTGCTAGGTGTGGTGTCGATAAGGGTTTTTAAGGCACTCCCCAGACTTTTATAAGCATTGGGCATACTGTAACCGAAGCGAGTTGCCAAGGCGATCGCTTTATCATCAGCATCGACTAATTCTTTTAATTGCTTTTCGCCACTATTTTTTTGATAGAGTCGCCAGCCAGAAACTCCGCATAGAGCCAAAGCTAATACCAGCAACAATCCATCCTGTACCCACAACTCGCCGACAGCACCACCTAAACCAATCGCCAGAGCCGCCATTTCCCAACCATCTTTAGGAATGGTGTCATTTTGAATGCGGGCAACTTCGTGCCAGAACAACAAATTTCGCTGATCCATCGCCAGCGAATCCCATTTCGCCAAGTCAATTTGAATTTCAACTTGGTCTTTGCCAATTTCTTCGCAGCGGATCATGGGTGGATTGACCTCAGTCGTACCTTCAACCGTGACCCAGCTCTGCAATTCTGGCGGTAGTAAGCCCTTTAACCGCCTTAGTTCACTCATTTCCGCTTTAGCAGATGAGGTTACATAGGATGTCATAATATCCAGCCTTAGAAAACTTCAGTATATTGAGGGTATCACTTTGGAGTATAGCGATTTCACTGGCGTTCCGGCTCATTCGCTAGGAAAACTTCCCCGCCTTTTGCGAGCTTGCATCGCCTTTTCTAAAAGTTCTAGCAATCCAGGAGCCTGTTCTTGAATGCTAAGTAAAATTCTCTCACCCAGTTCTAGATTCCCTGGGTCATGACCCGTCTCCATCACCGCCATTAGGCGAGGTATGGCGACATTATCCACAAGCTGAATTAAGCCATGTAAACAACGGTTAAATTGTTTTTCTGTAAGAATCGAGTCTTCCAACGGGAACTCAATTATCGCACGGATCTCTCCATCCGATGGGTCATACTCCCATTGCAGCATTTTGGTTTCCCAGGAAATGGAAAGCATTGTTTGAAGAATAGCTGCTTTGTGAGGATGATCTGTCACGCCTGATAGCACCTGAGGCGCAAATAGCCGGAAAAATTTTCCGTCCTCGTCGAGCTGGACGACAATCAGGAAATCTTCGACGTTATCACTTTCGACACCTGTAATAATACGCTCTTCTTGTTCGTCAATACGGTAATCCCAACCTAAGTTGTCTAAGAAATAAGCAATCTGTTGCAGATCAGCTGCCATAAAAGCCTCATATATTAACAGAGCCGCTGTTGTTATCAGATTTAGTTTAACCTGCCAAGGGTAGGAGCATAGAATGCTATTGCTACCTTGTTTTCTGTTGTCTTATGTTCTCCACGTACAAAAATTTTGTTAAAAAATATACGAAAACTTTCAAAAGCGATTACTCACCTCCTCTACCATTCCTATAAGCTAATAAATTTAACAAGAACTCAGAACTCAGACAGATTCCAAGGAATTTTGGTTTCTACTTAAAATAATAGCGGCTTAAATATATATATACCTGTCAAATATGTCTGACTATTCCACAACAACAGCAGCCCTTATTGAGCAAGCAAAAGGCATTGAAAAAACTTTACCAATAAAAAACGATGCTTGTCGCTCAAAACTTTTTTTGCATCCATATCCAACTGCTAAAGTTTTCCTTTTTTTTCATGGATTCACTGCTGGTCCTTACCAATTTGAACCGATAGGAAAAAAATTATTTGATGCTGGTTACAATGTTTTGGTACCCTTACAACCAGGTCATGGAGTCGCAGGAAATTGGAATAGAGATAATCCCCCTCCCTTACCGACCGAACGGGAAATTTATCAAGATTTTGCGCTTTCTTGGTTGGAAGTTGCACAAAATTTAGGACAGCAAGTGATAGTCGGTGGATTGTCTACGGGTGGAAATTTGGCAGTAAGTTTAGCCTTAGAACATCCCCAAAAAATTGAAAAAGCTTTATTATTTGCTCCTTATATCAGCGGTAACAATGCAATAGTCAATTTCGGCGTGGAAATTCTGCCCATTTATTATGAATGGCTCAACAAAGATAATCCAGGCAATTTTGGCTATGACGGCTTTCGCATTCCAGCATTGCGGCTATTTTTAGATATGGGGCAAGAAATTACTGAGAGAGTCAAAAAGGATTTAGCAGTACCAGTGTTTATTATTTGTAGTGAAAGTGACCAAACAATTAACCATAGTGAATTGCAATATTTTTCTAGAGCTACAATTAAACAGCAGAGTAAATCCTGGTATCACAGCTTTGATAAATTCTTTGAAATTCCTCATACCATGATGACTAAAGCCGAGGGAAATAAATATCAAGATTTGCTCATAACTGTAGCTAAAGCTTATATTGAAAGCGATATTACCTGGACTGAAGTCATGGAAATTGGTTATCAAATACTGCAAGGAAAAAGTTTTGATACTGCTGTAAAAAAGCTCAATTTATCTGAAAGAGTTTCTCAGGATTTATCAGTAATGTTGGCAGTAATGAATAAGAAAATGATTATTGATTATTACCAATTATAGAGGCTGAGGCTTTAGATAATCAATAACAGAGTGAGGGTGTTATCGAAAACAAATTTTATAAAGTTTACAAGGTTTGATGAGATGTTTGAATTGACTTCAGAATTCCATTTTCCACTTGATTAATGGCTACCATGATGCCATTTTCAGGGTTTTCTAGCAGGGAGAATTTGGCTTGTCTCAAATAATCGTGAATAGCATCCCGTAAAATCGGTTTTTCGACCGCAACTGTATGATTATAATCCCAAACATCCCAAATTATTATACCTATACCTACAATTGGGTCTAATAACTGTGCTCCAATTTTTCCAGCCACTACACCACCAGTCTTTGCTGCCATTTTTGCACCAGCTTTTCCGGCAAAGGATACAGCAATTTTACTTCCTACCTTTGCCACTGTTGGAATCATTGCCTTTGCAAGTATGTAAGCGCTTCCTCCCGTCAAAACCTTTAATGACACGTTAGAGATATTTCCTTCAGTATCATTGATAGTCACTGCAATATCACCAAGATAACGCTCCCAATCTCCCTGGGGAATCTTGTAACTGCTTTGGATATTAGAAAGATTTTTATCCAATTCTGACACATACACATTTATACTATCACTTGTGATTTTCTCAAGTTCAAGCTGTGCAATTTTAGGTCTAAGGACACGCTTGGCAAATTCTGTTTGAAAATCCTCAGTCAATTTTTCGGCTACTGCTTGTTCTGGAGCTAGGTTATTTTTATTTGTCCAATGAGCAACTGCTGAATGTAACCATGTAAAAGGAGCGCTCAACTCCATCTTCTTTTGATTGAAGTAATTAAAATACCAATCAAGGAAACTATCATCAACACGGGTCATCAATTCATCAACCCACTTATCTAATTGTTGTGAAGCAAAACTCTCTGATTGAGAGTGTGCATTTTTGAGAGCAGTAACAAGTGCTTGGTCGATATCTTTGGGTATTTGTGGGACGACTATACTGATTTCTTTACTAGTATTTTTAGCTGAATCTCCTGGTTTTGCGGGTGAGGAATCTGCTATTAAAGCTTTGCCTAGCAGGGGAATGATAACAATAACAATTACAACAGCCCATATAAAGGGAGCCACTGACTTAATAAACTCGCTCCAAGCTTTAATGCGCTCTGTTTTTTGTACAAAAGAAACTTTTTCTTCTACTTTCTGGGAATTTTGTCCAGTATCTGCTGATATCACTGGCTCCTGAATAGAAGTAGACTCTAAATCCTGCGGTTGCTCATGTCTCATAGTAGTTTTTAGGCTAAAATATGATTCTTAACTAATTTAAAATTGCCTTCATCACATACAAATCCAATGGGGATTTTTACTATATCTACTTAATTATTCTTTTTTTTGAAACAAACGACCTCTTAACTCGTCTTGCAAGACAAGTTAGAGGTACAACACACTAAGCACTTTTACCGTGTTATCCGCTCTTAAGAAGACCCTTAATCCTTATCCTAAACTCAATTTTTGGTTCCAATCCTACCGACGCCCTGGATCAAAGGATCGGGTAGTTGGGGGAATAAGGTGTGAAGCCTTGCCTTCCCGTAATCCTCCGTTAACCGTCATTAACCTTATTATTTAGTATGCGTAAGTTTCATGCTCTTATAATTATTTAGAGTCAGAAGGTGTTTGAAACGATTACCTTCTACTTACCAAAACTCAACTTATAAAAGGATGTAGTTATGTTTTATACCGTAGAATCTGGAGACACACTACCGAGGATTGCTGAAAAATTTTATGGCGAGCGCACTTGTTGGCAAACAATCTACGATGCTAATCAGGATGTGATTGTACTTATCCCTGGAGTGGAACTTTTCATTCCTCTTGACTTATGTTCTGAATTCCAAAGGGAATGTGAAATCATTGTTGTTTAGGATAACAATGAAAGCTATGTGCTTTGATAATTAGCGAATTCCGGATTGAGTCGCAAGTAGGCGCATTCCTGTAATCAAAATCCTGATTTCAGGAATAAGGGGGTTTTAAGCCACGTTCAACAGCTACTTTCATGGCTCTCGCTTTACGTACCAACCCACATCGGTAAACCTCCATCAAATCATCTAATCGTTTCACTTCTGGATCATTAAGTTGTCTTTCTTGGTTACGCGCCAAAAGGTCACTGAAAACCTCTTGCTGTTCTTGTTCCATTTGTAAATTGCATAGAACTAAAACTTGCTCATCAGGTAGCGATTCAATAGGTAGTTCCATAATTGGACGGTTTATCCATTCTACTAATACATCTGACTGTCGCCGATGAGTGACAGCGATTGATTTTGCCTATTGTGCCAGTCTTTATGTGAGTTCTAAAGTAATGATTTCAACCATTTTTTACCAGCTTTGCCTTATGAATTTAAATCTTCACGCCATTTAAAAATAATTTGCTCGTCAGCCTGCCGAAACTCAATATTAAACTTATCAAATACAACTTCCCGCCCCAGAAGCAATTGCTCTCCACCTGTATTAGTTTGTAACCATGCCACAGTAGCAATAAAACTGTGTTGATCAATTGTCATTTCAACATTGCGTAAAACATACTCAACTCTTCCGCCTATAGTTTCTGCCAATAAAGTTGATTCCGCATCAGCTAAAGCATATCCTAAATCTTGACCAACTTTTAATGATATTAAACTCAGTTCAGCACCAGAGTCTACTAACATTATTGTAGAAATATTTATATCTCTGTGCTTCAGTTTTACATGATAATTTGGCTGCCAATCATGGCGACTCACTGTACGAAAGCGAATTGGCAAAATTTGGATAGAAGCAGTGCTACGGGGAACTAAGTAAATTACATATACCTGTTCTGAAGCCTCTGCTAACTCTAAAACTTCACGCAAGTTTTCACTGTGAGCAATTAAGCCATTAGCATTGTAAGCAACATATTGATTTCGATATAAATCTAATAACATCTGGCGGTTGTGGTTCAGCCACTTCAACATTTCGCGGCTTTCATTTTGAGATGGTGTTTTACTCATATATATTGGAATTTATAAATTAAGAAATATTAAACAGCTTTCCCGTTTACCTTTCATTGTAGCTTTAACGGTTGTAGGAGTAGCTTGCTGTCGGGTGTAAGGGTGAGGAACTGCTGCAACTACCCAGAAGTTTGCTCTTTATCAACAGGGAATAACAAAATTGTTAGATACTGGCAGCGCTTTGGGAATACTGAGTGAGGCACAGATAGTTGATGCCTACTTGTAGGCTCGGTTTAGCAATAGCACTAATGCTTGTTTTAGCAACTAGGAGAAAATTGTGAGTTTAGCAGTTACAGCAACCTTTGTACTTGCTGATTGGATTGTCAAAGGACTGGCAAATGGAACTTTAGAACGGGTTGGAGGTGTAATTCGGTATGTAGCGACAAAACAAGTTGTTACTTGGTTAAGGGACATTCAACCAAATTCTTCTCCTTTCTCTAATAATTTACTGAACTTAGTATTTTCAGGAGCAAATGCGGTTGGTTCAGTAGCTAATGCAGCTGTCACAGGAAAAGGATTTGCTGATGTTAATCAGCGACTGCATGGAGTGGAACAAGCAAGTTTAGGCAATTTCACTGTCTCAGGAGCAAACCTGGTTGCAACAGCTATGAATGCTGCTGTTTCAGGAAAAGGATTTGCTGATGTTAATCAGCGAATAGGTGGAATTGAAAATCAGTTAGGAGAAATAGGGCAAAATCTGCAACTAACTCAAGGAATTTTGCAGGTGACTACTGCAGCCAGTATGCTTAATCTAGGTGTTTCTGTGATGAGTTTTGCTGTGATAGCGCAGCGCCTCAAAGAGCTAGAGCAACGCTTACAACAAGCACAGGAACTTTTAAACAAACTTAATCGTAAAATTGACCTTGGTTACTATGCGAATTTTCGCGCAGCGCTAGATTTAGCAATTAATGCTTTTACAATGAGCAAACCCGACAATCGCAGAAGTAGTGCTTTACAAGCTATCAATCGCTTTTTGGAAGCAGAGCATATTTACACTGATTACACCGATACCGAACTTGAGCAAAAGAGCCAAATTGCTGATGAATATTTGCTGACTTTATCGTTAGCTTACCTTGCTGAAGCGCGTTGCTATCTGGAATTAGAAGAACATGACACAGCACTTCGTCGCTTCCAAGAAGGTGCAACAGTTCTCCGTTCACGAATTCAGAAATATGTTGAGCTTCTGCTTACTTCAAATCCAGCAGTATACCTACAGCCTGAGTTTAAAGAACAAATTGACTTGCGGAGATTAACTCGAATTTACCAATGGATTAATCCAACTTTGGATGAAAATACTGTATTTGAAATGCAACGCGAAAATCTCATTAAGATAGCGCAAGACCCCAGTAAGTGGGTAGATTCGCTACCAGCAGCAATTTTAACTCGTGTTGAAGTTCAAGGAGGTTGGTTCGGTCCAAATCACGACGATTTGAAAAAAGAGGCTTATAAACGTCTTCCTCAAGTGCTGGAAGTCGTGGAATCGATGATTGAAACTAATCGCCGTTTTGAAGCGTATCAGGCAGAAGTACAAGCAATATCCCAACTAGGAATCAGCTTCCATGAATGGCTTAAATTAACTCCATCTACAGAAGAAAAACCGGACAAGGCAAATTTAATGTATATCATTCCAGAAAAGCCTTTAGACTTGCCACTTTTAAGTTAAACTGTCCTTGCTTTTAACTTGCATTATTTGGACGGGCAAGATGCCCATCCCACAAGAACTCAGATAAGCTGTCGCTTTTTCCTTTGTAGGCGCGACAGCTTAAAACACAGCGAAAGCGATCGCTCTTTTCCTTCTCTTGGCGTCCTTGGCGTCTTGGCGGTTCCATAAAAAAATAAGGTGCGTTACGAAAAACACGAACGCACCCAATGAAATTTATTACAGAGATTATCTAGAAGTAAGGTTAAATCTTAGCTTCTTCCTTCACCAACTTATCCCAACCCAAATCTTTCAAATTGTTATTCCGACGCAACGGACGAGTCACCAACTCCAGAATGTCACGCGCATTGGTAAAACCGTGAATCTGAGCAAAAGTGAACTCTACAGACCACTTAGTATTAATACCGCGTGCTTCCAATGGGTTAGCATGAGCCATACCAGTAATCACCAAATCTGGCTTTAACTCATAAATCCGCTGCACTTGATTGTAGTTGTCTGGCTTCTCCACAATCTTAGGCAGAGGTGCGCCCATTTCCTGGCAAGTTTTTTCCAGCAACGCCAACTCAGCAGCTTGATAACGCTTATCCATGTAGGGGATGCCGATTTCGTGAACCGTCATACCGCAACGTACCAAGAACCGTGCCAGAGAGACTTCCAGCAAGTTATCACCCATGAAGAACACAGACTTGCCGCGAATCAATTTGACGTACTCTTCCAAGCCTTCCCAAATTTGAGCCTCGCGTTCATCCAAACCTTTGGGTGTAATGCCAAACACCGAGCAAATTTTCTCAATCCAAGCGCGGGTACCATCAGGACCAATTGGGAAAGGTGCGCCAATCAGCTTGCACTTGCGGCGACGCATCAAAGTCGTAGCAGTGCGGCTAAGGAAGGGGTTGACACCAGCGACATAATACCCTTCTTCAAGGGTAGGTAGTTCAGTAAAGCGCTTTGCGGGTAGCCAACCAGAAACTTTGATACCTTGCTTTTTGAGTTCCAGAGTTAACTGAGTCACAACGGGATCGGGGAGGGAACCAAACAGCACCAATGGTGGATGATCCACATACTCAGATTCTTCTTTAACGACTTCTTCTTTCTTCTTACCAAAGTTAAGCAGTTTGGAAATAGCGTTGCGTTCGTTCTTCTCTGTTTCAGCCACGGGTGCTTTATCAGGACAACGTGTCGCCATCGCCGCTAACACGGTGTCTTCCCCTTGGGTGAAGGCGTAGTCCAAACCGTTGGCGCGTGCGACAACAATGGGAATACCAATTTCGCCTTCTAGCTTGGGTGCTAAGCCTTCCAAATCCATTTTGATAATTTCCGTGGTGCAGGTGCCAATCCACACAATCACGCTGGGATTGCGATCGCGCTTAATCTGCAAACACAGCCGCTTTAACTCGTCATAATCATTAAGTTGTGCGGAAATATCTCCTTCTTCCAACTCTGCCATTGCATAACGGGGTTCAGCAAAAATCATGACCCCCATTGCGTTTTGCAAGAAGTAGCCACAAGTCTTTGTCCCGATCACCAAAAAGAAGCTATCTTCAATTTTTTGGTAAAGCCAAGCGACGCAGCTAATTGGGCAAAAAGTGTGGTAATTCCCGGTTTCGCACTCAAAAGTTAAAGCTTCTGGTTGAGCAAGAGTCATTTTAGTATTTTCTCCCCATGATTTTTAACAAGAAAGAAGATAGAACAAAGAAGAATTTATCGACTTTCCTTCTTCATTCTTCATTCTTCACTCTTCATTCTTCACTCTTTAATGGTTGGGGAAGAGACGAGCAATCTCGGAGTCATCTTCTGAGTCATCAAAAGAACCAGAAGGTGGTTCTTCCCCTAAAAACATTTCTTTATCCGCTTCCTCTTTTTGGGTTGCGCTTTCAGCACCCCAAACATCTGACAACACACCGGCAAAGCCACTCTCAGAAGTTTTGCTGTCTACTTCGTTCAAATGATCCAAAGAAAGTTCACCGAACTCATCAACTGGGTTATGTGCTTGGTGAAGTTGATTGTTCGAGTTTGTATCGCTGGATGAGGAATTGCCAACCCGGTTTTGTGCTGTAACATTATCGATTGTTGGATTGGATGCCCTAAGGCTTTGGTTGTGTGTATCTCCCAGATCCAACTTGTTAGCTATTCCCTCTTGCCCAAAGCTACTTATCTGAGAATTTGTTAGTGTTTCATGACTGAAGTTTTCATATGAAACATCTAACTCTTCCCTGTGTTTTTCTATACGTAAATTGGGAAGGGCGCGGTTACCGAGAGCTATATCTGGATCAAAATTTAACTCCAGCACCTCGACCAAGGTATCAGCGTCAGGATTCAATTTGGAAAAGGGCAGCATTAACTGTGCCAGTTTAGGTTCCAGCGCGTTAACAACTCCCAGGATGAGGTACGAAGATGGTCGTCTGCCACCATCTGGAGTGTAAACAGACTCCACTTCCATATGCAGGGCAATCCAGTCACGATTTAACTGGAAAAATTGCAACCACTTTTGCTTTAAAGAATCTGTAAAACTATCAAAGAAAGGCATATCGTTCCCCATCCTGGTACTAAGATGATTTATACAATCATCAAGTCTAATTCCTCTTCTGAATTTGGAACTTGTGTTTTAGTGGGATTTAGATAAAAATCTGATAACAAAGCGAACACGTCGCGGTCTGGGGCGTCATTTGGGACAACACCTTCTGGACGCGCCAGAATTTGGTCAGCAATATTGAGATAGTAATCGCAAACGTAATTCAAAGAGGGGTCAGATTCTGCCATTTCAAACAAAGTTTTACCTTTGACGCGGGAAACACGGATATCTTCAATCAAAGGCAAAACTTCCAGAACTGGCATGGACACTGTTTCCACGTACTTTTCAATCAAGTCGCGCTTCGAGGTGCGGTTACCAATTAACCCAGCAAGACGCAGTGGGTGAGTCCGGGCTTTCTCCCTGACTGAAGCCGCAATACGATTGGCAGCGAATAAGGCATCAAAGCCATTGTCAGTCACAATCAAGCAGTAGTCAGCATAGTTGAGGGGTGCTGCAAAACCGCCACAAACAACGTCACCAAGAACGTCAAACAAAATCACATCGTATTCATCAAAGGCGTTGAGTTCCTTTAATAATTTCACGGTTTCGCCTACCACGTAGCCGCCGCATCCAGCACCTGCGGGAGGACCACCTGCTTCGACACAATCAACTCCGCCATAGCCCTTGTAGATCACATCTTCGGGCCAGACATCTTCGTAGTGGTAGTCCTTTTCTTGCAGGGTATCGATAATTGTGGGAATCAAGAACCCGGTGAGGGTGAAGGTGCTGTCGTGTTTGGGGTCGCAACCAATTTGCAGCACTTTCTTGCCGCGCTTGGCTAAGGCGACGGAGATATTACAGCTTGTTGTGGACTTCCCAATACCGCCTTTTCCGTAAACTGCTAGTTTCACTGTAGTTTGCCTCTTATAGTTTCTTGTCAAACTCGTCGCTCAAACAATTCCCTGCACCTAGCCGAAGATGGCGATTTGTGAGGTCTGTGAGTGCCATTATTGTGCAAATCACACGGAAAATAAAGGGGGTGTTCAAGTCTATTAGGGTTATATCAGGTGAATTATGCCTTAATTGAATGAATTATACTTTTTTTGATTTATAAACACTTTTAAAACTAAAATAACTTAAAAAATCATACCTTATTAATACTTTTATATAAAATAAGTTACAAAATACAAAAAATAAAAATCCCGCTACACCGATTGTGCGTATCAAAAAGACCTATGTGGATAGGTATACCTCTTGGTAGAGAAATGAGTATAAGAGCTATGAGAGGGTCGTTGAAAGTAAATTTGCAAATAAATTGGCAGTTTATTGTCAACGGCTAAGACAAAATTATTCCGACTTGAGAGCAACTGCCTGAAAAATATAAATAATTATTACCGATACCAATATTTGTTAAACTTTGTCTCAAATATCAAATCTACTGGTCTTGAGGCTGGCAAAATCAGTTATTGCGGTTTTCATTCGCAGCGAAAAAACCTCGCATCACTGAGTGTGCAATTCTATTTGTACTGGCAGGATGTAATTTGTGATGAATCCCTATCAGGGATTGAAAGAATTCAAGAAACATCTTCTTGGGGTGAATTCATCTCTTGCAAAGATTGCCAGCCTGCTTCCCACAGAGAACGGTCTTGTAACAATTTGGCGTTTATCCAAAAGCGGACATTAGGGTCACAAGCAGCGACCATCTCGGCATAAACCCAGTTGCCCTGATTTTTGCGGTTGACGACTTGGAAGTGTCGCCAGCCATCTACTTTTTGCTGCGCTGTCCACTTAGAACCAACTAGGTAAGGAAATTTCTGCTTTTTAGCCATTTGTCAAAAGTCAATAGTTATTAGTTACTAGTCATTAGCTTAGCGTGCGTGTTCTGCCTTCTCGTACTCATTTTCAAATTCCCAGCTTCCCTAAAGCGCGACTGAAAAACTCATCCGGAGTATAGTGAGAACAAAGTGAAGCTAGCTATGGAATCTACTGATTCAAGCCATGCCTCTAACCTTCAGTTTCGCCCTCAGTCAACAGCAAACCTTTGAACTACGCTGTGATTATGGCTTACGTCGCCTGGATAAAGTTGAGTTAGGTGTACTCATTGACCTATGTGAGCAAAATTACTACTCCCAGCAGCGCGATCGCCTGTCCCTGCTTATCCAGATAGGACGGCAGCTTTATCAATGGCTGGATGGCAAGGAAGGATGGCTGAGAAGGGCGCTGGATGAGGCTGAGGAACAGACGATTTATCTGGATTTGATCCAAACGAGTGAGGCGCGGGGGTTGAACCCGGAAACGGAACGCGTGGCCTTGGGACTAGCTCATTTGCCGTGGGAATTGCTACACGATGGTACAGGGTTTTTACTAGAACGGCAGGATATTGCACTATTGCCAGTGCGTGCAGTGCAGCAACGAAATACCAGTGCGATCGCCGTGCAAAATCGTCCCTTGCGATCGCTGTTTATGGCAACTTCTCCAGACGATCCAAGGGTTGCGCCGCTTGAGTTTGAACAGGAAGAAGCCAACATCCTGCAAGCAACCAAGCATCAGCCTTTGGCGTTGATTGTCGAAGAAAGCGGTTCGGTTGAGGAATTAGCTAATCTAGTGAAATCCTATCCGGAAGACTATTTTGATGTCTTTCACTTAACAGGACACGGAATAATTTATATTCAAAAATATTTTGGCGGTTTGCTGCCAAAAGGTAGAACAATTAAGGATAATACGCCCTGCTTTATCACCGAAGATGACGTGGGGAATGTGCAATTGACTACCGTGGAGGACTTAGCTAAAGCCTTTCGGGGACGTTTTCCACGAGTGATTTTTCTTTCTGGCTGTCACACGGGACAAGTTGCCAACCGGGGAACAGTCCCATCAATGGCGGAGGCTTTGGTGAAGCTGGGGGCGGGTGTCGTATTAGGCTGGGCGCGTCCAGTGTATGATCGGACGGGTATTATTGCTGCACAGGCATTTTATCAAGCTTTGGCGACGGGGGAAACGGTAGAGGAAGCAGTCAAAGCGGCGCAACAGAAAATGATTGCTGAAGAATGCTCCGACTGGCATCTGTTGCGGATTTATCGAGATACGCGCCCAATTAAGCAACTGGTGACACCGCTGAGAAGCGAAAAAGGGCGGGAAAAGCTGAAATTTAGACAGCCAGAAAGCGAATTTCTGGATCAGAACAATATTGTGAAAGTTGCCAGTCGCTGGGAATTTGTCGGACGCAGACGCCCGCTACAACGGTGTTTGCGGGCGTTGCGAGAAACCAGCGACAACATCGGTGTATTTATTGCTGGGATGGGTGGACTGGGTAAAAGTTCTTTGGCGGCGCGGTTGTGTACGCGAGTCCAAACACAGCGTCCGAATTTTGAGCGGGTGGTGTTAATTGGACCTTTGGATGAGGTAGGCTTACTCAATAAACTTTCCAGCAAGTTTGAGCGGTTTGCAGATGTACCCGCATTGCTGAATGAACCAAAGGTTTCCCTCAAAGGGCGACTGCAAAACTTTTTTGATAAAATTGAAGCAAAAGAAATTGATCGTCCGTTGTTGTTGGTGCTGGATGACTTTGAGCAAAACATCCCGAAAGCGAATATTCAAGATGGTTCGCTGCAGATGACCGCAGAAGCTTACCGGATTTTAGAGGCGATTTGTGCGGCGCTGGAGGAAAACCAGGCAGAGAGCCGGTTGATTGTGACTTGTCGCTACCTCAAAGAAGATACCCTGCCACCGCATCGGCTGCATTTAGAAAATTTAGCGGCGATGGGCAAAAGCGATATTGATAAGAAATGCCGTCTTTTGCCAACGCCCGAATTGCAGCAGCAAGCACAGAACCAGCGCATTCTGGCAATTGCTGACGGTAATCCGCGTTTGTTGGAGTGGCTTTTGCAGGTTATTCAGCAACGAGATTTACAGGCGGATGATTTATTAACTCGCTTGGAGAATACCCAGCTGGAGTTTCGGGAAAATATTTTGGCGCAGACGCTGTTGAATGCGTTGGAGGTGGATGAAAAAAAGTTTTTGGCGCAGTTGAGTGTTTTTCGCCTGCCAGTGACAATTGATATTGTGAACGCTGTTACGCAGAACCTCACCCCCAGCCCCTCTCCGCAAGCAGAGAGGGGAGCAAGAGATAAGGAGAGGTTATGGTTGGAGAAATTGGTAAGCTTCAGCTTAGTCGAGTCAGCCACGACTCACGCCACCCAAACCGCCGAATATCGCGTGACGACGATTTTAGAACCGTTGCTGGAACCATTATTGAGTGAGGAAGAGTGGCAGAGAACGCGACAGCAAGCGGCAAAAAAACTCTATCAAATCTGGTGGGAGGAGACTAATAAGCGTTGGACGGAAGAGCAAGCACTGGAGATAGTGAGGTTAGGACTGCTGGCTGGAGAGCAGGAAATTGCTGTCAGCGTTGGGGACTTGATTGCAATTCGCTGGGTGAACAGTGACCGATATTTGGAAGTTGTCCAACTTTGTGAACCACTCCTGCAAAAGTTTGTGGACTACCGTATCTTGGGAACCATTGCCCGTGCTGAAAAGGTTTTGGGCAGAGTTGAGGATGCTGTTGTCCATTATCAGCAGGCTTTAGACCTTTGCCCTGAAGATGACGAGATTCGCAAAGCTGCAACTCTGAACAACATGACACAAGTCATCGCCCAACAAGGGGACATCGAACGAGCGATCGCACTTTGGGAACAATCCTTGGAAATATCTGAGCGCATTGGCGATGTGGGTGGCAAAGCTGCAACCTTGAACAACATGGCAGATGTCATCGCCCAACAAGGGGACATCGAACGAGCGATCGCACTTTGGGAACAATCTTTGGAAATACTTGAGCGGATTGGCGATGTCGGTGGCAAAGGCGCTATCCTGGGCAACATGGCAAAAGTTATTGCCCAACAAGGAGACATCCAACGAGCGATCGCACTTTGGGAACAATCTTTGGAAATACTTGAGCGCATTCGCGATGTTGGTGGCAAAGCTGCAACCTTGAGCAACATGGCACAAGTCATAGCCCAACAAGGGGACATCGAACGAGCGAACGCACTTTGGGAACAATCCTTGGAAATAAAAGAGCGCATTGGCGATGTGGGTGGCAAAGCTGCAACCTTGAGCAACATGGCACTCGTCATAGCCCAACAAGGGGACATCCAACGAGCGATCACACGTTGGGAAGAATCCTTGGAAATAAAAGAGCGCATTGGCGATGTGGGTGGCAAAGCTGTAACTTTGCACAACATGGCACTCGTCATCGCCCAACAAGGGGACATCCAACGAGCGAACGCACTTTGGGAACAATCCTTGGAAATATCTGAGCGCATTGGCAATGTCGGTGGCAAAGCTGCAACCTTGAGCAACATGGCACTCGTCATAGCCCAACAAGGGGACATCCAACGAGCGATCGCACTTTGGGAACAATCCTTGGAATTATATGAGCGCATTGGCGATGTCGGTGGCAAAGCTGTAACTTTGAACAACATGGCACTCGTCATCGCCCAACAAGGGGACATCCAACGAGCGATCGCACTTTGGGAACAATCCTTGGAAATACTTGAGCGCATTGGCGATGTTGGTAGCAAAGCTGTAACCTTGAGCAACATGGCACCAGTCATCGCCCAACAAGGGGACATCGAACGAGCGAACGCACTTTGGGAACAATCCTTGGAAATACTTGAGCGCATTGGCGATGTGGGTGGCAAAGCTGCAACCTTGAGCAACATGGCACTCGTCATAGCCCAACAAGGGGACATCGAACGAGCGAACGCACTTTGGGAAGAATCCTTGGAAATACTTGAGCGCATTGGCGATGTCGGTGGCAAAGCTGTAACTTTGCACAACATGGCACTCGTCATCGCCCAACAAGGGGACATCGAACGAGCGAACGCACTTTGGGAAGAATCCTTGGAAATAAAAGAGCGCATTGGCCATGTCGGTGGCAAAGCTGTAACTTTGAACAATATGGCTTATGTTGCAGGTGAAACAGGAGATAAAGCTAGGCAGTTAGACTTAAATCTGCAAGCCGCTTCGGCATTTGCACAGGTTCGTGCTTATGGTGATTTGGTGACACTTCTAAGTCACTTAGGCGTAGCAGATGAAAGCAACGGTTTGGTTTACCTGGCTCAAGCAATCTGGCTGACGCTGAGGATTCAAGCCCCCTTAGCAAATACAATTTATCTCATCTGTGCTTTGTATAAAGCTGTACCTCAAGGCGATCAACTGAAAGCCTTGCTAGGGACAACAGCATTCTTGTTTTGCAACAGCCGGGGCGAAGGGCATCCGCAGTTAGAAGAACTTCAGGATTTAAGTAGAACGATGCTATTAGCGGCGGCGGGTGGACAAGGAATTGAGACACAGGAAGCGTTTGATACTTGGTTTGTCCAGCAAAGGCTGAATGATCCAAAATATTTTCTTCCCCGACTCAATCAACGCTTAGAGGAGATTGTTGGGGATAGGTGGGTGTTTGATCCGACTCAATTGTAGATTTTGGATTGGGGGATGGGGAGAAAAAGTAAAATTAAAAAAGCTTTATTCAAATAGAAAGCTGTGATTGTGACTCTAAGGTGAGGCTGAGCCTCAGTATGGGCATTCCCATGAGGAGTCTGGGAACGAGGAAGTATGGGATTTTCTCGTTCCCAGGCTCAGCCTGGGAACGCAATGCAAGGAGGCTCAGCCTCCTGACGCTCCAACTACACATCAATCAAATCAACAACTAAAACTCCCTTCATACCCATGTAATTACGGTAACTGGAATATCGCCAATGAGCAGGATCATCGACATAGCCGCGCCTGAGTAGGTTATTGTGCATATATTCCAATTTTTGGCTAAACATCTGTTGACTAAATATTGCTTGGGGGTGTGAACCTTCCTGCCAAAGCTGGTATTCTTGGGTAGTTTTGTGTAATTTTTTGTGAAATTTTAGCTGTTTTAACAAATACTCAGTCTGATTGTTTTTTAACCAATCAATCACAGATCTGGCTGTAAATGACTTGAATGCTGCTATTTCTCTAGATAAATTTTCAGCCGATGCAATTAAGTGAAGATGGTTTTCCATGATCACATACCCATGCAAAGCTAAACGCTGGTGGCTTTGTAGAAAGTCTAATGAGTTGAGAAGGATTTGAGCTAAGTCTGGTTTACTAAATACAGTGATCCAGTTGACAACTGTGCAGGTGAGAAAATGAGGCTGGTTTTCTAGAAATTGGTAGCGAGAACGACCCATAGAGTAAGGAAAGGTGTGAATATGGGAGGCTGAGCCTCTCATATAGCATTCCCAGGCTGAGCCTGGGAACGAGTATTTCTTTAGATAAATTTTCAAAGGTGGGAATATGGGAGGCTGAGCCTCTTGATATAGCATTCCCAGGCTGAGCCTGGGAACGAGTAGGCTGAGCCTGGGAACGAGTAGAGGTGTGAATATGGGAGGCTGAGCCTCTTGATATCGCATTCCCAGGCTCAGCCTGGGAACGAGAAGACGAGAAGAGAAGAGGTTGGGAACGAGAAGAACGAGAAGAAATGAATTTCCTTTTCAGCAGGAATCTGCTTAAGGACTTTGGTAAGCTTCGGTTTGTGATGTTATGGCAGTAGGCATTGGTGCAGTACGTTTCTTTTTAGGAGCCATAATGACAGACAGAAGTTTGGGAAAAGCAAAACAAGCAATAGTATTCAGTAATGTTAAGAATACTGCATCTATCGTATTCATAGTGAACTCCTCTTTTGTGAAAGTAGAGTAGTGAAAACTTCTACGCTGCTAGGTGCGATTGGTTTTGCTGTGGTTCTTCAGGCGATCGCCCAGTAAATAGCGGTTTGCGGTAGCGCTCTACCAACCTATCCCGCTGCATGACGATAGTACTTCCCTTCTTTTCCTCTTGTTTTTCCCACATCGACAAGAAGTCGAGGCAGGAGTGGTCAATGTAGCTGAGCATCTGTAGGTGAATATGAATTTCCTTTTTAGGAGGAATCTGCTCAAGGGCTTTGGCAAGTTGCGGTAGCCGAATAAATGTAGCCATCCCTTCCAAATAGACATCAACGCGCTGGTTGTTTTCATCCGCAACGACATGGATATCGAGGTGGGAAACTTTGTAGATCAGCTTGATTGCTGACAACACAAGACCGAGTAGCACGCCAAAAAGTAGGTCAGCAGTGATAATTCCGCCCAAGGTGGCAAAGTAGATGAATACAGGGATGCGCCCGTATTGTTGCAGCTTCCGGATATTCTCAACTTTCACCAGCTTATAGCCTGTGACCACCAAAATCGCCGCGAGGCTGGAGGTGGGAATTAGATTCAGTACAGAAGGCGCAACAACAACAAGAGCCAACAGCCAGACTCCGTGAAAAACCGCAGACAGTCTGGTTTTGCCTCCTGCTTCCACGTTTACAGAACTGCGGACAATCACACCCGTCATCGGTAGCGCCCCTAATGCGCCGCAAACCATGTTGCCCAAGCCTTGCGCTGCGAGTTCGCGGTCAAAATTAGTTTTTGACTCAAATTGAAGTCGATCTACTGCCGCCGCCGAGAGCAGGCTTTCGGCACTGGCGATAAAGGCGATCGCCATCGCCTCCACAAGCACAGATGGCTTGAGTAGACCGATGAAGTTCTCTAGCTTTGGAATGTGAATCGTGGCTACAAGATTATCGGGTACATTGACGTACTGAATAGGCAACTTCATCACAGTGGCTAGAGCAGTTGCAATCACGACAGCAATCAAGGAACCGGGCAGCAATTTTAATCTTTTTGGCTTAAACTTTTCCCAGAGGATGAGGGTAATAATGGTAATTACAGCTATAATGCCAGCGATGAGATGGTTGTTGCCTTGGGCGGGAAAGATAGTCTTATATATCTCGCTGGGAATAGAAATTAAGTTATCGATTCCGTGTGCGCTTGGCTTGCTATCAAACATCACGTGGAATTGAGAAGCAAAGATTAGCACACCAATTCCTGCTAGCATCCCGTAGATGACGGCGGGAGATATTGCTCGGAAAACCTGTCCCAGCTTGAAGACGCCTGCTAGTAACTGGAACAAACCCGCGAGCATAAGAATCGGTCCTAGCATTTCAATGCCATACTGCTGAACCAGTTCCCAGACTATAACAGCAAGCCCAGCCGCTGGTCCACTGACCTGCAAGGGTGAGCCAGCAACAGTGCCAACAATAATTCCGCCAACGATTCCTGTGATGATTCCCAGCTCTGGAGGAACCCCTGAAGCGATCGCAATTCCCATGCACAGTGGCAGAGCGACGAGAAATACAACTACGGACGCCACTAAGTCGTTGACAATGGAGCGTTTTGGTTTGAAATCTCTGATTGTCATCTTCCTTTTCCCGTAATTTTTTATTAGTATTATTACTGGTGCAAACGTTAAACTAATCACAATAAAATTTTCCAAAAATATCGTTCAACCAGCATCTTCACGAACTCAGCAAACAGGACGTAAATTTTTCCGCCAACTACCTGACCCAGTTGTAGGTACTCTCATGACGTTTAAAATGGCATCTAATAGATCACTAACTGATAATAAGTTGCAGTCAAAAATAGTACTCACCCTGCTTTATTTACACTAAGTTACACATTTGAACACAACTTGGTATGAAGCTGAAAAAATCACAATAGGCGACAATCAACAGACCCTGATTGTTACAGTTCTTCTTTATATTTATAAATACTTATTAATTAGATATTAAAAATTGATGAGAAAATTTTCACGTTCGCAGGCGATAACCCATACCTCTGACTGTTTCGATATAGTCGTGACCTAGCTTTTTGCGCAGATAACCCACGCAGACATCAACGACATTGGAGCCGGGATCGTAGTCGTAGCCCCAAACCTGACTCAGCAATTGCTCTCGGCTCATGACTTGCCCTGGATGACGCACAAAGGTTTCAGCTAGGGTAAATTCTCGCGCTGATAACTTGACTGGGCGATCGCCGATCCAAACCTGACGTCTAAGCAAGTCAACGACAATGTTGCCTGCTCTAAGAACCATTTCTTCCTGTCGTTTGGGCAAGCGATTGTCGCGCAACCGCGCCCGTACCCGCGCCAGCAACTCTTCAAACCGAAAGGGCTTTGTGACGTAGTCGTCAGCCCCACCCTCGAGTCCAGCGACTTTATCGCTCACCTCGTCACGAGCGGAAAGGATAATGATAGGCAATTGTTCGCCCTGACCGCGTAATTCTTCCAACACCATCCAACCATCTTTGCCAGGGAGACCAATGTCAAGGATGAGCAAGTCAAACTCCCCGCTTTGAGCCATGATCGACGCTTCATGACCGTCTTTGGCAACTGCGGTCGTGAACCCCGACGCCCGTAGCCCTTTTTCCAGGAAAGCGGCTATGCGCGGCTCGTCTTCGGCAATCAGAATCTGATCAGTCAAACAGAACCTCCAAAGGGTGGATCTAGTGGAATGACAATAGTGAATGTAGAACCCTTACCGGGTTTGCTTTTGAGTTCTACCCGACCACCGTGTGCCGTTGCGATCGCACTCACGATAGACAATCCCAAACCAGCCCCCTCAGAACGACGGCGACTACTGGAGCCACGGGCAAACCGCTCGAAGATCCGCTCTTGGTCGCCAGGAGCAATGCCAACGCCTGTGTCACGCACCCAGAAACGAGCGTTTCCCTTCGTTACAACTGAACCAAGGGCAATGACATCCCCATCACTCGTGTGCTGGGTAGCATTCTGAGCCAAGTTCATGATTGCCTGAGTCAGCCTGTGGCGGTCAGCCACAATCCGCCCCACACCTTTGTGTTCCAAACGCCAGTCTCGCTCAGCTAAAGCTGTGGCTTTGGTATACAGTTCCTCAGTCAGCAAGCTAATATCCACAGTTTGTAGGTTTAAAAAATTGGGTTGCTCTGTCTTGGCTAGTAATAGTAGGTCATCGACAAAGCGACTCATCCGAGCTAGCTCATCAGTTACTAATTCCACTGTTTCACGTCGCTCTTGGGGATCGTCACCCAGCAGTTCTAAATGACCTTGGATAATTGTGATTGGCGTCCGGAGTTCATGACTTGCGTCGTTGATGAAGTTTCGTTGACTGGCGAAAGCAGTCTGGAGACGATCTAACATCTCGTTAAACGTGATCGTGAGTTCGGCAATTTGGTCTACCCCCTGCACAGGGATGCGTTGAGATAGGTCAGACTCGGTAATCGAGCGAGCTGTTTCGATAAGTAAGCGTAGGGGAGCTAATAACCGTCCAGCCACTATCCAAGCCAGCACCGATGCTATGGCTAGAACAGCTATTGTTACCTCGATAATAACGATAACTGCCTGGTTCACCTGCTGATGAGCGCTACTATCGGAGTAAGCGACCACAAAGACACCCTGAGTTTTGCCTTTGAGTACTGGCTCAGCCAGATAGTAGATAGTATGAGTTGAGGTGAATTCCTTACCTTGCTTGGGCTGTTTGAATTTCTGCCAGTGTTTGACAAAAGCTGAATTCGGCTGTAAGTTAACCGGTAGAACTTGGGGACTGGATTTGTAGAATTTCCCATTCAACAGCGTAATCAAAAACGTGTCCTCATGGGGAATGTTGCGAGACAAAAATACATCAAAGATGGCAGCGACATCATCCCCGAAAGGTTGAGCCGTGCTGGGGTTCCTCCCCTCGGTCAATCGTCTAAACTCCTTTACCTCGTTGATGAGAACATTTTCAACCTGCTCGTCTAGTCGGACAAGCAGAACCTCATAGATTGCCAGGATAGATACCAATGTGGAGAAGATCATCAGCACGATGTAGGAGATCAAGATGCGTGTGCGAACGCCAAAGAAGATTCTGCGCCATCCAGGAAATCGGTTTTTCTTTGTGATTTGAGCATTTTGATTCCTGCCCGTAAAGATTTTTGGAGCCATGAGCCGATTAAGACGGTTGTATTGCAAAAATTTGAGGACACCAGATCCTGTTAGGTAGGATTTCCTTATGGGTAACTCTGGCTATAGGTGGTTGACACAGATGATACTTTTACTAAAGTAACATCACTTTTTGCAACACAAAGGTTATTTGACTTAAACTCTTGTATGATAAGCTTTTTATAAGATGACGCGCCCCAAACAGCCCCATCAATTAGTAAAAAATGGGCGGTAATACTCCTCTACAAGAGCGCGAACACCGATCCAGTGATTTGCGCCCCTGTTTGTACAATCACGGTATCAAAACAAAACTTATTCTTCTTCTGTTTGGACTTACTCGGCGCTTGCAGTCAATCAGCACTCATTGGACGGTAATACTCCTGGAGAAAGACGTGAACACCGATCCAGTGAGTTGCCCCCCTCTCTTTACAATGACCATATAAGAACAAACCATACACTTGTTCTATCTGCGCTTTTTGTGCGCTTGGAGTAGTTATTTCCTAGAAAAGCCTATGCAACCAACTAATCCAAACCAATTTACAGAAAAAGCCTGGGAAGCGATCGCGCACACGCCAGATATTGCGAAACAATATCAACAACAGCAGATTGAAAGCGAACACCTGATGAAAGCGCTGTTGGATCAAGAAGGTCTTACCAGCGGTATTTTTACCAAAGCGGGTGCTAATCTGCAAAAACTACGCGATCGCACAGAACAATTTATCCAACGTCACCCTAAAGTCTCTGGTAGCAGCAGTTCAGTATACTTGGGACGGAGTTTAGATACTCTTCTTGATCGGGCTGAAGGGTATCGCAAAGAGTTTCAAGACGAGTATATCTCCATTGAACATTTATTGCTAGCTTATGCCAAAGATGACCGCTTTGGCAAAGGGTTATTCCAAGAATTTGGGTTAGACGAAGGAAAGCTAAAGAATATCATTAAACAAGTTCGAGGAAATCAGAAAGTGACCGACCAAAATCCAGAAGGCAAATACGAAGCACTGGAGAAATATGGGCGTGACCTCACCGAAGCTGCTCGTCAAGGTAAACTTGACCCAGTGATTGGACGTGATGATGAAATTCGGCGGACTATCCAAATTCTCTCTCGCCGTACCAAGAATAACCCTGTACTCATTGGTGAACCGGGCGTTGGGAAAACTGCGATCGCCGAAGGACTCGCACAGCGGATAGTCGCCGGTGATGTACCTCAGTCCCTGAAAGACCGTAAACTCATAGCATTAGATATGGGTGCTTTGATTGCAGGGGCAAAATTCCGGGGTGAATTTGAAGAACGCCTCAAAGCAGTCTTAAAAGAAGTTACCGAGTCCGGCGGGAATATAGTTTTATTTATTGATGAAATTCATACCGTTGTCGGCGCTGGTGCGACTCAAGGCGCAATGGACGCTGGTAACTTGTTAAAACCGATGTTGGCGCGGGGTGAACTGCGCTGTATCGGGGCGACAACTTTAGACGAATACCGTAAATATATTGAAAAAGACGCTGCTTTGGAAAGACGCTTCCAGCAGGTTTATGTGGATCAACCCTCTGTGGAAGATACCATTTCCATTTTGCGCGGTTTGAAAGAACGGTATGAAGTTCACCACGGGGTGAAAATTTCCGATAGTTCTTTAGTTGCAGCAGCGACATTGTCAAGTCGCTATATAAGCGATCGCTTCTTACCAGACAAAGCAATTGACTTGGTAGACGAAGCTGCGGCACGCTTGAAAATGGAGATTACCTCCAAACCAGAAGAACTCGACGAAATCGACCGCAAGATTCTGCAATTAGAAATGGAGAGGCTGTCGCTGCAAAAAGAAAGTAATGCAGCTTCTCGTGAACGGCTAGAAAGACTAGAAAAAGAACTTGCGGATCTCAAAGAAGAACAAAGAACACTCAATAGCCAATGGCAGTCTGAAAAAGACATTATCACCAAAATTCAGTCTGTCAAAGAAGAAATTGACCGTGTGAACTTGGAAATTCAGCAAGCAGAACGCGACTACGACCTCAACCGCGCTGCTGAGTTAAAATACGGCAAGTTAACCAGTTTGCATCGGGATTTGGAAGCAGTCGAAACTGAACTTGCTCAAGCACAACGCAGTGGAAAATCTTTATTGCGCGAAGAAGTTACTGAAGCTGACATTGCGGAAGTGATTTCTAAGTGGACGGGGATTCCGATCAGCAAGTTGGTAGAATCTGAGAAAGAAAAGCTGCTGCACTTAGAAGATGAACTGCACCGTCGCGTCATTGGACAACATGAAGCGGTGACAGCGGTAGCAGATGCTATTCAGCGTTCTCGTGCTGGACTTGCTGATCCCAATCGTCCTATAGCCAGCTTTATTTTCCTTGGTCCTACGGGTGTAGGGAAAACCGAATTGGCGAAAGCGCTGGCGGCGTATATGTTCGACACCGAAGAAGCGCTGGTACGGATAGATATGTCCGAGTACATGGAGAAACACGCCGTTTCTCGCCTCATCGGTGCGCCTCCCGGATACGTGGGTTACGATGAAGGCGGACAACTTACGGAATCAATTCGTCGTCGTCCTTACGCGGTGCTTCTGTTCGACGAAATCGAAAAAGCACATCCGGATGTCTTTAACATCTTCCTGCAAATTCTCGATGATGGGCGCGTCACTGATGCCCAAGGTCATACGGTGGACTTTAAGAACACCGTGATCATCATGACCAGCAACATCGGTTCACAGTACATTTTAGATGTGGCGGGTGATGACTCACGCTATGACGAAATGCGCCATCGGGTGATGGAGGCGATGCGGAATAGCTTCCGTCCAGAGTTCCTCAACCGCATTGACGAAACGATTATCTTCCATGCATTGCAGAAACAGGAATTGCGCCAGATTGTGCAGTTGCAAGTAAATAGACTACGGCAAAGATTGAGCGATCGCAAGATGTCGCTCAAACTCTCAGATGCTGCTCTTGACTTTTTGGCAGAGGTAGGGTATGACCCTGTATTTGGAGCGCGTCCGCTGAAGCGAGCAATTCAACGCGAGTTAGAAACTCAAATTGCCAAAGCTATCTTGCGCGGCGAATTCAACGACGGCGACACCATCTTTGTGGATATCGAGAATGAGCGTCTTTCCTTTAAGCGCTTACCTGCGGAGGTGTTTACAGCTTAATTAGGTGAATAAATAACAAACACGCAAAGGTGCAAAGTTGAATAATTGCACCTTTGCGTTTTTTTGTATAGAAATCATCGCAAAGGTGGCGATCGCCGGTATACTGCCGAGGCGTTTCTTCCAGAAACGCCTCCCCTGCTCTGAAAGAGCAGGGTTGGGTGAAACCATGACACGCACAGGACAACATCCACTCGCGTGTACTCCTTAAGGTCCCACAGATATCTGTGGAGGGAGCATGCATAGGCGGTTATTCTCAACTACTCGTACTTGTTGAAAGATTTACCCGCCTTTAAAGCCAAGGAAGTCCTGTTTTGTCGTTTGAAAAATGTAGCGCCAACCGCACGGAGTGCGGTTGGGCAGTAGGGCGCGCTACGCGCTCGCCTCATATTATTAAGAAGCAGCCAGACGTTTTTAACTGATATCATGTCCGATTAAATAACCTTATATTATCTGTCAAAATGGAACTAAACTTTGGAATTCAAAATATTAGTAAGAAGCGGATGATGCAACAACAATTTTATGACTTTATTTCTAAGCTTCTGCCCGAGCACGAGATTGAACTTGCTAAGGTTGATCGCTATCTCAAGACACGGGAGATCAACAAAGGAGATTATTTATTTGCTGAAGGAGAGATTTGCCAATTCATTGGTTTCATCATCAAGGGCTGCTTCCGCATCTTTATTCTTAAGGATGACAAGGAAATCACCTTTGACTTTTTTGTAGAGGATCAGCCGATCGGCGACTACGAAAGTTACTTCCGCAAACAGCCGACACAATTTTATTTTCAAGCGGTTGAAACCTCAAAGCTCCTGATTCTGAATGACACTTGCCTCAATCTGCTGTTTGAGGAATCGCAAAACGGGCAACGACTTCAAAGGTTGGTGGTAGAAATACTCTTTTTCAGATTCCGTGATTCATTGCTGTCCCTTTACATGGACAAACCGGAGGAACGGTACCTTAAATTGGTTCAGACTAAGCCAGAGTTATTGCGGCGAATTCCACAATACTATCTGGCTTCCTACCTGAGACTTGAGCCAGAGTCTCTCAGTCGCTTGAAGCGGCGTATCTTGTCGCGATCGTAAAACAAACCCAGTGCAGCTTAACTCACGTCAATGACAAGCTATTGTGCCGTTCTATAAGGTTGAAGCATAGTCTTCAAACCTGCATGCGAAGGTCAATATGACAACTCAACCTCTCTCACGTCAACAACTAGTTCAAAAGGCGATCGCCCATGTTGGCTACTACGATCTGCATCCCGATATCAGCCTCAACTTTCAATTTAATCGTTGGGTTCAATGGCTTGGAGAAGCATCTGTTTTAGAAGATATGCAAACTGTTGCACCCAAGATCAAAACCTATGCAGACTTGCGACGTGAATTTTTGGCTCTCAGTGAGCAAGCCCTTGATCAGGATCGCCCCTTACCGGCTGCCTACTACCTACGCACGGCGGAATTCTTTGTTTGGGCAGATGATCCCCAGAAGCGTCCCATGCGCCATCGCTTTATTCAAATGATGCGGCAGTGCTATGGCATCACTGGGAATGAGCAGTACCAAATTCCTTACCAAACAGGTTTTCTCCCAGCTTATCGCTTCACTATGCAACAATCCAAAGCCACCCTTGTTCTCTTTGGAGGGTATGACAGCTACATTGAAGAGTTTTTTCCAATCGCTTTTTTCTTTGTTGAAGCCGGATACGAGGTTGTCATCTTTGAAGGTCCAGGGCAAGGGGGTGCTTTAGAAGATGCAGGTCTAGCAATGGTTCCAAACTGGGAAGATCCAGTCAAAATAGTGTTAGATTATTTTGGACTCAACGACGTTATTCTCATGGGCATTTCCCTTGGTGGTGGACTGGTGATTCGAGCCGCAGCTTTTGAGCCGAGAGTCCGCTATGTCATTGCAGATGACATTTTTTGTGATTCCCTTGAAGTCCTTTTAAGATCGCTTTGTGCAACATTAAAAACCCAAGTTGAACAGTATTTAACTGAGCAGGCTGCCGATCCGCTTAATACGTTGTTGAACAAACTCATGCCTCAAAGTCCCATTCTCGATTGGGGAATCCGACAGGGAATGCACGTAATGGGTACAACGACTCCCTACGAGTTTCTTCAAGCTACCCAAGCCTACAATACAATTGAGATATCGAATCGCATTAGAGCAGATGTGTTATTGCTAGCAGGCAGTGAGGATCATTATGTCCCACTCCATCAGTTGTATCGACAAGCAGAAGCCTTAACGAATGTGCGCTCGCTCACTACAAGAGTTTTCACACGTGCTGAACAGGCACAAAACCATGTTCATGTTGGCAATTTAGGCTTATCTCTTCGCTTTATTGCCAATTGGCTTGAGCGAATGATTCACGAACAAAGCTTACTTCCTTAGTAGCAAGAACACGAGAGAAGACACTGTTGGCGAATTCAACGATGGTGACACCATCTTTGTGGATATCGAGAATGAGCGCCTTTCCTTCAAGCGCTTACCTGCGGAGGTGTTTACCAAAGAAAGGCAGAGGGCAGAGGGCAGCTATGCTGAAGGAAAGAAGGTAAGCTTTGATACAAAAATAAGTCCTCTGTTCTCTGCCATAAGGTTTAAAGCCCCCTAACTTATGGATGGAGAAAAATAAAAAAGTGCGAACTTTATTAAATCGAACGTATTCATTCGTGGGGACGCCTTCAGCATAGCTGCCTTCGTACTTCTGCCTTCTTAAAGCTTAATCAATAATCTCACGCAAAGACGAGCCAGCGCTGCAGGAGGAGCGCTAGCCATGTAGCCAGGTTTCCCGCGCCCCGGTGACTCTAAGTTGCATGACTATTGTTCTCTTCCTAAAGAGAATGCCAAATTGTTTCTCATGAAAGATGAAGAGGAAATATTGCATAAGCTTAAATAAAAAGTGTTAGTAAAAGACATGGTAAGGAATTAGAACAATGAATCTTATTGCTTGGGTAGTTTTAGGTCTTCTGGCTGGTGCTATTGCCAAGGCAATCTATCCTGGTTATCAAGGTGGTGGAATTCTAGCTACTATAATCTTAGGAATTGTTGGTGCTTTCATTGGTGGAACATTAGTCAACATACTGCAAACTGGAAGTTTGGCATTGACTTCTGCATCTCTGACTCTTCCTGGTTTGTTCGTTGCAGTATTGGGTGCAATTATCGCTATTTTCTTGTACTACAAATTTGCCCGCAGAGCATACTAATGTTCTCTGAGTCACTTAGAAATATTTTGAGCAACACCCATAGTGATAATAGCCTCTGCATCAGCAGAGGATTTTTATTGCTAAATTTTCATTCTAAGGAACTGTCTCACCTGAATAACCAATCCCTTTTTCTTGAACCAGTAAAACTGACTTCACGGGTCGCTTGATGAAATTTCCATCCAAATCAACCTTTCCATAAAAACTCTTGCCGTTGTAATAGAGGGAAGAAGAACTTCCACCATCGAGATTCATCGCTTTTTGGACGCCCAAGCTTTTCAGAAAATCTGCAAGTGCTGGCAATGACATCCCAGAATTAGTAGGAGTCTTTGGCTTTTGCGCTACCATTACCAAAACAATGCTGCCATCACGAGTGATACCCATAGCACTCCTGGCGTTGCGTTGGGTGCTACCTAAGGCGTCTCGGGAATTAGCAGAATCCACAAAGCCTTCTTGCTTTAAGGTTAATTCTGGCAGTAGCTGGGGACCGCCACCCAATGCATCGATTAACTGGCAACCTGTTGGTGGTGGCGCATTACGCAAAACAATGTCATAGCGGACAGCTTGCCCACACAAGTAGCGCCGGAATTCGCTACGGTTAAGTATTTTAGCAAGGTAAGGTTTTAGGTTGGGATTGTTTATGAGGCGCTCGTTTTGCCTAGGATCAGCTACAAACTTTTGTTGCAGGACAACAACTGACGTAGTTTTTTGGTTATTTGGGTCAAAAAAGCCACCGTTTATGATGGCGATCGCCTTTGGCACTTCCCCGTTCGGACTTCGGCGTGAGCGCTCAGTCGAATGCTGAGCGCTCACGGCCAAGCCTTGGGCAATCGCTCGATGTTTCTGAGCAAACTCTTCTACAGTGTTTAGATGTGGCGACAATGCAGGTGTAACCAAAAACCGACTCTGAGATGGAATCAACAGAATGTGCACTTCGCTTTGTGCTAAACTTCGCTGTTCATAACGGATAGTTTTTTCTGATAATGATGTTTCTTTTGGTACAACCGCACTTCCTAGTACAGAGTGTTGTGGGGAACGCCAGATAAATAGCACCAGCATCCCCAAACTCATGAGCGCTCCTAAAAACAGCCAGATTTTTCTCATCGTTCAACCGCTGAACAATCCTATGAAGATATAGTGTCTCTAGTTGTAGCAGTCCATAGGCGATCATCGCTCTTGCCCTTATCCTCCTTAAGCTGTAAACATTCTTAAGACACAAGAAGATTATGGGGAGAGAATTTATGGAACATAGCACACTAGGAAACCTCAAACAAGAGTTGATTTCTATTTCAGCGGCTACCGACATTGGCTTTAACTGCACAAGAGCGATTAAGCAGCAAATCGAGACATTAGCGCAAAACATTGAAGCTCTTAATCAAAACACTGAACCTACAAGCCATATGGAGTTGGTGCAAGGACGCTGGCGGCTTCTGTACAGCACGTTTGGACTAGAACGGGAAACAAATCTTTCTAGTCTTTCTTTTGGAAAGCTGCCGAATGTGGCGGTTAGCGTTACTGGTATCTTCCAAGAGATTTATACTGCTGGTCAGCAGTACAAAAACCTTATTGAATTTACGGTTCCCTCTGGTGTCAAAGGTATTACTGTAGTTACAGGGCGCTACACAGTAGCGGACTCCAGGCGTCTGGTCATTGATTTCTTGGAAACTTCCGTTATCAGAGCCACCGAGGATTTGAGTGACTCCGCTTTTCGAGAAGCTTTAGGAGTAGAGCAAAACTCCGCTCTCGAATCCACACTTTCTGGAAATGGCTGGTCGGATATTACCTTTTTGGATGAAAATTTGCGCCTTATGCGTGGCAATCAGCAGAATTTGTATGTGCTGGTACGAGCCGACTCTCGGCTAACAGAATAGTCAACCCACTTGCCACACACGTTTGCGTTTTTTGATTTAAGAACCTTGACATTTTTCACCTTTAGGGGTGGCATCTGGGTAAAAGGTAATTATCGCTTTTTCTTTCCTCACAAAAACTGCGGGGAAACTTTTTCCTGTTTCTTGGTCTTGTACATTAAAAATACAAGCTCCGTCTGTATCACCTTGAAGTTTAAAGATTTTGGTTGCGTCTAAAAGTATTTCTTGGGCTGTGCTTTGGTAGCCATAGCCTTTGATAACATCCCTAACAGTTTGATCGCCCTGTTTAATGACAACACCCATCGTATAAATCAGACCTGGAACAACTTCTTCTCGTTGGGAATTATTTGGCAGTCGTCCTGCGATTTCCTTATTTTGTAATTCTAAATATCTGCCATAAAAATGCAACCCGCCGATATCATTGGCGTTATATATTTCTCCACAAAAAATGTGTTCAAATCCTTTATTTTTGAACCAAATATCAGTTAAGTCTTGCAAAAAATCTTCTTTATTTTTACGACCGGGACGCAGTTCACCGTCAGTCACTTTCTGAAGTTTTTCTAACACATCTGGGTAATAGGATAAAAGTTGTCTAAATTTATTGGAACTGACTTTGGTACCTATAGAACCACAGGTATTTAGTACAGCTTTATCAAAAGGGTTGAGTTTAGGTGCTGGCGGTGAGATGTCTAGCTTTTCCCCTGGTGGAAAACCAACAGGAACTGGGTTATTTTCATTATCAAAAAAAGGTATAAGTTTGGTATCTTGCTGTTGAGCGTAAACTGGATTATGCAACCAAACTGGGGAGGCAAATAGAAGGAGAGCAAATCCGGCTTTTACCCACTTGACTATATGTGTCACCATATTTGATTACATAAATTGATACTTTTGGAAGCTCCGCTTTTACTATATCAACTGGCAGAGCGACTTTAACAGTGAACAGTGAACAGTAAACAGTTATCAGTTAAATACGAGTGGTCGCGCCTCCCCCACCAAGAGCGTGGAAGGCGTTGGTGGCGGGTCGCGCATCCCCCACCATACGCCGTCAGGACTCAGGACTGATAACTGATAACTGATAACTGTTTTAACGGCATTCCCAGGCAGAACCTGGGAACGAGTGTAGGTGGGTATATGCCCTACCTACTGGTCAATCCAAAATCGGATTAATCCTTCTTCAACCAACTGAACATAGCACGTAAATCTTTGCCGACTTCCTCAATAGGATGTTCGGCTTCTTGACGACGCATGGCGGTAAATCCAGGTTTACCAGCTTGGTTTTCTAAAACAAATTCCCGTGCAAATTGACCAGCTTGAATTTCTTGCAGAATTTTACGCATTTCTGCTTTGGTTTGGTCATTAACAATCCGAGGTCCACGGGTATAGTCGCCATATTCAGCGGTATTGGAAATGCTGTCGCGCATTTTGGCTAAGCCACCTTCCACAACCAAGTCAACAATCAATTTGACTTCATGGAGACATTCAAAATAAGCTAACTCTGGCTGATAACCTGCTTCTACCAAAGTTTCAAAACCGGCTTTGATTAAGGCACTTAAACCACCGCACAATACTGCTTGTTCACCAAACAAATCGGTTTCGGTTTCTTCGCGGAAAGTTGTTTCGAGAATACCGGCGCGGGTTCCACCGATACCTCTAGCGTATGCCATCGCGCGATCGCGTGCTTGACCGCTAGCATCCTGGTACACTGCAAACAGAGCCGGTACACCTTGCCCCTGTTCATAAGTCCGGCGTACCAAATGTCCTGGTCCCTTGGGTGCAACCATCACCACATCCACGTTAGCAGGTGGCACGACTTGACCAAAGTGGATATTGAAGCCGTGAGCAAATGCTAAAACATTTCCTTCTTCCAGATTGGGTTCAATCTCGTTTTTGTAAACGGTTTTTTGCACCTCATCTGGCAACAAAATCATAATGAAGTCAGCAGCCTTGGCAGCATCTGCAACATTTTTCACAGTCAGCCCAGAAGCTTCAGCCTTCTGGGCTGACTTACTGCCCGGATATAGCCCAACAATCACATTCAAACCACTATCTTTAAGATTAAGGGCGTGGGCGTGACCTTGGGAACCATAACCGATGATGGCGATGGTTTTCTGTGCCAAAAGGTCTAAATTAGCATCTTCGTCGTAGTACATCCGGGCCATAATATCTTCTCCAGTCAGCAAGCATCGTGATTCATTGCAAGGGTATGATTTTACCGCAAAACTTGACCCCACCCGCCAATTGTTAAAACAGTACCAGCCGCAGTACCAGCCGCAGTGCGTATGGTGGGGGATTTAAACCCGCCACCAACGCTCTCTGGTCCAATTGGTGGGGGACTTAAACATGCAAAGGATGAAACTGATAACTGATAACTGATAACTGGTAACTGTTAAAACTCTATTGCCATAAGTTACCCAGCATCCATCCCAGTGCCAATCCAAACGCTGCGGTTCCAGTCATAACTAGCATAGCAGCATTGAAACTACTTAAATATTTCTTTAACCTTCGCCCGGCTTTGTTGAAAGTCACTATTAAATTGCAATACAAAACTAAACGGATAATCGGTTGCCAACCGATTATCATCCACAGCAAGATTATCAAAATGGCTGTTAAAGCTGGAACTACAATTCCACGCGTGCTTGCTACATCTATCAATAAAAAAGCGAAAAATAAAAAGTTTATACCATACAGAATTATCGTGAATTTTGAAATATCGGGCAAAGGTAAAATACATAAACTAAAAGCTAAAACAGAACGTGAAATAACTAAAATAAGTACCAATATCCAAGTCTTTTTGGAAAGACGACTATAAATAATAGAAGCTAAGGGAAAAACAGCAAAATAAATGACAATAGGCACAGAAGCAGAAGATACTTTGATTAACCAACCGTTAAAGACATTGATGCATAAAAAAGCAATTAACCAACCCCAATCTTTTAATATCCTGCTCAGGAAAAATTTGTGAAAGTTTTCACTAAAATTCATGTTTTCTCTCGCGGCTTTAAAAGGTAAAATAGCTGTTTTTCTTGATTGGAGTCAAATTTCTTATCAGCAATCTCTTCATAAAAGTTGATAAATCAAGTACATATAGTCATCCTATTGGATTTGTGAAATAGACATTTTTCACGAACCACAAAGAACACAGAGAACGCAGAGTAAAGACTAACACAAAATTTTACAAATCATTCAGGAATACTATAGTCTTTTTGTTTATTATTTATGCAGGAAAAGCTTGTCAAGCAGATTATATTAGATTTGCGAAAAAACCAAGCATAAAAAAATCTGTTATTTCAAACAGATTTAATCAGTGATTTTTATATTTTTGTGATTATCCCATTCTGCCTTTAATCAGTTGAGTCAAGAACACCGAAACCCAACCATTTAAACATTTGTTGTTGGGTGGTCACTATAGCATGACTGATAGAATTCGTGAAGATAGACGTTTTGTCGGCTATTGTCCATATTCCAAGACGGATTAACGAAAATTTCACAAATTAAATGAGATTGCTTTATAGTTCAACCCAACATACGCTGACTGCGGAAGGCAAGGTAATGTTTTTAGGTTTGGCGATCTATTCTTTGTACTTCGTCATCAGATAATTTCACATCGACAGCACGCACTGTATCTTCGATGCTGTTCGTTTTGCTTGCACCAGGAATAGGCAAGATACAAGGGGACTTGGAACGCAACCACGCTAGGACAATACCGTACACAGATACGCCTTTTTCCTTTGCTAGTTTGGCGATCGCCTCAATATCTTCCAAGCCCTGATGGCGACGACTACCTCCAAAGGGACTCCAAGGTAGAAACGTCAAACTCTCATTTTCACAATACTCTAGCACACCATCAAACTCCGGTTGGCGATACCAAGGGTTGTACTGATTTTGCACTGAGACAATATCAACCACATCCCGCGCCCGCTTGATTTGTTCCACGGAAAAGTTGGAAACTCCCACGAACCGAATCAAACCCGCCTCCACCGCTTCTTTGGCTGGTGCGAGGGATTCTTCTATGGTGTAATCTGGGTCAGGAGCGTGATATTGCCAGACATCAATCGGTTTATTGCCACCCAAAGCCTCAAAGCTGATGCGGATAGTTTCACGTAAATGCTGCGGGTTCCCGTTGCGCGTCCAATTCCCATTAGGACGCATCAAGCCGCCTTTCGTTGCTACAACAACATGACTCACATCGCCATTATAAGTTTGTAAAGCTTTGTGAATCAGTCGCTCGTTGTGGTGCTTGTCTGATTCATCTTTGCAGTAGGAGTCAGCGGTGTCAATAAACGTGATACCCAAATCCAAGGCACGATAGATGACATCAATTGACTGCGGTTCTGGGGGACGAGTGCTTATGGACATCGGCATAGCCCCTAAACCAATCGCACTTACGGAGACACCTGTTTTTCCTAGCTGTTTTGTTTCCATTTTTCTAAAGTTTCAGCGTCATTACTTGGATGATAACTTCGCGCTAAGACGCTAAGAAAAACTTTGCATTTTTACGTCTGACGCAACAGGTAAAAGAAAATGACTGTTACACAAATTGCAACAATGCCAGAAATAGGTTTTTGGTTCAGCCATACTTGCAATACGTTCATCTATCTATGGGTAGGTTATGAGTGGCTTGAGTCATGTAATACGTAAATCAACTGTCATCTATGGTTTGACTCGTTGGCGGCGGAATCCACAATCTGTAGCATCAACACCAGAATCGAGTAACTCTGATAGATTTAGTTAGGGGTGTAAGGGTGTAGGAGAATTTATCATGAATCCGAATGTTGAATTGTTCTACATTCCACTCTCTGAAGGGGATTTGTAAATTAAAAATTGAAAATCAAAATGAATGAATATTGCATTTTTTATCAAAAATTAAACAGCCCCTGCTCGCCTTATTCCCTTGTGTTCTCCTGTGTTTGCTCATCATTTGTACTAATTAAGACTAAATGATGAGCCTCTAAAATGCCAAGATATGTAGCAGAAGCATATTTAAACTCTTATGCCAGAACTACGCCACTCGATTGCTCAGCACTACCACGAACGCACTAAGTACGACCCAGAGACTATCGCCTCTAAGAATAAGGGGTTAGACTGGTCTAAGCAGCCGGTGCCGTTCAAAGAGTACAAAATAGGCTCTGCTTATGACCTCAAACCCTATATCCAAGAAAAACCGGAAGCCTTTGTTGATAATACAGATGCTCAGTGGTGGCAGAGGTTGTCACGGCTACTGTTTTGTAGCTATGGACTAACGGCAAAAATGCCTTCAATGGGAAGTGCGGTATATTTAAGATCTGCACCGAGTGCGGGTGGCTTGTACCCTGCGGAGATGTATATCGTTTCCCGTGGCACACCATTGTTGCCACCAGGACTGTATAATTACCAGTGTCGAACTCACTCTCTCATGCACTATTGGGAAAGTGATGTTTGGCAGAAGCTGCAAGAAGCTTGTTTTTGGCATCCTACTTTGCAAAATAGCCAGTTGGCAATTGTTATTACTTCGGTTTTCTATCGTTCAGCGTGGCGATATGAAGATAGGGCTTACCGACGAATTTTTTTGGATACAGGACACCTGTTGGGTAATATTGAGTTAGCTGGCGCTGTGACTAACTATCGCCCTCATCTGATAGGTGGCTTTGTGGATGAGGCGGTGAACGAACTCCTATACATCGATTCCCGACAGGAAGGTGCGATCGCAGTTCTTCCCCTAGCAGACTTGCTGGATATGAAGCAATTACCCACAGGGCGAACCGCCTTACCGTCTGCTACGGAAACTAACTATCCTCAAATTCCCGATGGTGAACTCCTCACGTATTTTCATTTGCGCACACAGATTCAAGCAGGGACAACGGGTAAGCTGAATTTGCCCCCAGTCAAACAAGAAAAATCCTTGGAAGATAAATATAACTTTCCTTTCTGTGAAAAAATTCCTACCGCCACCAAGCCGATTGATTGGGGAAATAAACTCGAAGGGCTAGAAGTTACCATTCTCAAGCGGCGTTCTACCCGCGCTTACAGTGGTGAGGATTTAACCTTCGAGGAACTGACAGGTTTACTCGATTTTACTTACCAACCTCAAAATTATATTGACCAAGGTTTTGATCATGCAACCGATTATTTTGACCTGAGTTTAATACAAACATTTATTGCTGTGTCTGGGGTAACAGGTCTTGAGGCAGGGTGTTACTATTACGCACCTAAAGTGCAAGAATTGCGACAAATTCGTTTTAAAAATTTCAGAAAAGAGTTACACTTTCTCTGTTTGGGACAAGAGTTAGGAAGGGATGCAGCAGCAGTCGTTTTTCATACAGCCGATTTAAAATCATCTGTGGCTCAGTATGGCGATCGCGTTTACCGTTATCTGCACATGGATGCCGGTCATTTGGGACAAAGGCTCAATTTAGCAGCGATTCGCCTTGGTTTAGGCGTCAGTGGTATCGGCGGATTCTTCGATGATCAAGTCAATGAAGTTTTAGGTATTCCTGGAGACGAGGCGGTGTTGTATATTACCACACTGGGAAGACAGAGGTAAAATTTACGAAGCGCCAAAGCGCTAAAAAGAGTCTTTGTGTCATTGGAGTTCCAAAAAACTCACAAGCGATCGCACTGATTGATCAACTCTCAAAAGTGCGATCGCGCCCCGGTGGGCACTTCGTGCCATCGCGATTCGGGGCAGTGCGCTTTGCCCAATCGCCTTGTTCCCAGTTAGAGACTGGGAATACTATTAACACGCTCTGCCTGCCTTATACTTACGGCAGAGCCGCTTGAACCGTATTTCCAGGTTCCACCTGGAAACGAGATTAAAGACAGGGTTTTGGCTTAAGTTGACACCAATGTTCTATGCCGTACCCATACCATGTGCGTGTATTCTATGCAAATAAGAATCGCTATAATTTTTACTGATTAAATGTCGCCAGTAACCAACGACTAATAGCGCCATCATCTTCAGTTTGAGAACGCCTGAGGGCTTCTTCAACTAGGACAATTTCCAACCTTGGTAAGACTTGAGATTCCCGAATAGAAGTACTTTCTGTTTCAGACAAAGAAGAAGCAATAACCTTGCTAGTATTGACATCAACAACCCAATACTCTTGCACTCCCAAGCGTTGATACAGTTTTTGTTTGCGCTCCGTATCGTCCTCCAAAGAGGAAGCTGCAATCTCAACAACCAATGTAGGTGGAGCTAACTCATTAAGATTGACGGGAGAATTATTTCGCGGAGGAAATGTCAAATTTGTCCCTATGTAGAAAGCAATATCAGGCTGAGTTCCGCGAACTTTAGCTTTTCTAAAACTAGTATTTGTTAGCTCCAAAATTGGAATACTTTTGATAGCTGCATATAATACAATCACGGTTGAAACAATAGAATTATCACGACCGTGTGCAAAACCTAGTGCAGCCATTTCAATCCTCATGTAACCTTGGTCGTAATAAAATCTACCACTTTCCAAGGTTGGATCATCCGCAAAGGTCAGAAACTCTTCCCACGTCGCCTCAACCCAGGTATCAGTGGGAATAGTATCTATGGTAGGGAGGGGATTAACCATACCTGTGAACTTCCTGCTGTGTCTTCTCTGCTATTTAGCCTAGCTTACTCCCAGCAGCGCTTCACCTCGTCGGTAAAGTTCACGAGCAAAATCAGTCCACATTCCCTGTCCCCAATACCGGAAACAACTGGTTTGCAATAATAAGTTGTACAGCAAGGCTTCCTGATAATCAGAACTCTGTGTCACTGAAGGGTCTTGCTGCACGAGTGTATCATATTTTTCATGAAACAAAGCGCTCAGTTTCTTCATCGGATCTAAAACATTTTCATAGCCTTTAACCCAACTTAAAGAATTTGTCCAAGAAGCACCATCCATATGAAATTGATGGTCTGTTTCTTTTAATTCTGCTATTGCTTTTTCTACTGCTTCTGGTGTTGCCTTTTCTGTGTCTACTCGCTGCCAAATTTTGTGTTGTTGTACAGCTTGACAAGTCGGATAATCGTCAGGATTAGCACCAGCAGCCTCAATTAATTCTAAATATTCGGTACCATTCAGTGCAACCACTCCCGAATGATTACCTCCTGAGTCGCGAATTTCATGATATACCCTAATCAAATCGCGGGGATATTCATTCATCATCACCCCGCCATTTTCCCCATCGGCGATTTGGGTGACTAAAGAAGGAATGTTCACATTTCCAATTTGCTGTTTCCCTCTTCCTTTTGCCTCAAAATAAGGCTGCATTTGAGCGACTAATTTTGTATCAGAACCTTGGGTTTTAATTAATGCTGTGATGCTGATGGTTTCACCCTTGGAATTCCGAGCAACCAACCGATTGGGAATATATTTCTCGTCATGGTGTAGCCCAGAACCATCCAGACGTTCTACTGAATGTTCTTGCACCATCAGCCAACGATACCCGCATTCTTTCAAAGCTTTGATATATTCAAACAGCGTATCTGGATGATTGGGCAAGTGCATTTCTGGCGGAGAAAAGCCTTTGACTCGCTTGAGAGCATCATAGCCAAAAATTGCTGCAAAATAATGTTGCCACGCTTGAATATGCAGTTTAATGTCGGGAATTGGTGTGGAAGGAATAACCGCATGACTCCACATGGTTCCTAACCATTCAACATGCGGTTGATACTGGGGATCACAGGTAATGCGTTTAAGGTTGTTGAGGATATCTTCTCGTCCCATTTGTCGTAATCCCCACAACAAATTACCCGAATAATCGAGCATAATTCGAGGATTGCAACCTTCACTCACAAGTTGGGGGATAAAATCTCCCATACGGCTGTAGCACCAGGCAAATGGTTCTGCGTTGTGGTTATCTCCTTGGTTGGGATGTTCAAACATATACTGGAGATTGCTGATCAGTTCCCCATGAGTACCAGCAGGAATTGTGGGTTGATGCATATGCAGGGCGCAAGCAAACCCAGCTGTGATATTTTCTAAGGATTGATTTGTGTTATTTAAAAACACAGGATTATCCTGTTGAACCACCGAACGAATTTCTGCTTCCCAACCGCAAATATTTGGCAATCCTGTGCGGAATTCTTCTAAAACAGGTAAGTTCGCAAATGGTGTTGTTGCAGTCATAATAATTATCTCAATTTTTAGATTTTATTGAAAGAAGAAACCAGCAAGCAGAAGCGGTAACAGCAGAAGGACAGACGCAATCAAGACGAGAGTTCCCGGATCAATCTTAATTTGTGGATCGCGCATTTTACACTCTCTTGGATCATAAATATTACAAACGAGTCACGAAAAAAAATAGTATTTTTACTTAGTTACAGTTTGACTTAGATCAGAAAGCTAACACAATGTTTAGCAACTCAAACTTTTATTTGACTCATCAGGTTAATAGTATACCTAGTGTAAGGTTTAATCAATAGCTTTTTAATTTATGACAAGAAAAATAATTTGAGTAAGTCGGTACAAATTTTGTACACATTTACCTAATCTGCTTTAGAAGTAGGGTTATATTTGATGATTGTAGAACCTTTAGTAAAGAACAATTATAATTAATTTCATTCGAGCCAAATCATTAACTTTTACAGTTATCAGGAGAAGAATCGTGACTCAAGATTACTCAGCTAAATGGTGGGCAGTATTTATATGTATTGCTTTTATCGAAGCAGTGCTGCTCATTTTGTTAATTTCTAGACAACCGACTCCACTACTATTTGTAGCAATCATTGCGATCGCATTTTTGTTATTTCTCATTCCTCAGCTTGATGAGGTTATTGCATTGACTTTTGACAGAGGAAAGCTAGAAAGTAAGATAAATTCCATCGGGAAGAAAGTTTCTACAACTAAGGCAAGAAGTGACAAGCTAGTTTTGTTATCTATGTCAAAATCGATGTATGATACTCTCAAGAAACTTGCAGCAGGAAGCTTTAGTCCTTATCAAATAAGTGATGTTCTAGAAAGAGAACTTTATCACCTTAAGGATATAGGGTATATAGAGGTAGGTAGAATTCGTGACATTCCGTATGAAGGGAATAATCTTTCAGAATATTTGAAAGTAACAGATTCTGGTAAGCAATTTATCGAACTTCGTAAGAGTGTAGAGGAAGAAAGTAAAGGTTAATGTTAACTTGATTTCCTTAAGCCAGGGAAATCTACACTTAATTTTCTTTTAGTGTGACGTGACAACTTATATGTGGTTTGAGTCATGTAACCCACACCTCAAAGAGCGAAAAATTGCTCAACTACAGCACGAAATCCTGGCAATACAGGACTCATTCATTAGACTTCTTGCACAAATAGCACTAAATATATAGCGGTTTTGGTGTTGTATGAAATATAGCTCTTGTGGGGTGGGCATCTTGCCCGCCCTAATCTAGAGGACAGGTGAGGACACCTGTCCCACAAGAAAATTAGAATTGCAATGTATTTATCTTCCGCATACAGTGTGACAGCTCGCTTTAAAATACGGCGATCGCCTACGCCGGGTACTCGATGCGATCGCCTCAGGCAGATCTTCCGGAGCATCGCGCCTCACAATCCAAAATGCGTTACCCTAGGATATGTAGTGCTGCAAATTACAAGTGTATAAAAGTAAAATTACCTACGTTTTATTTACACTGACCTTACTCATTATCCTTAGCTGGACAACCATCGCAAAGCTACCAAACAGGTTGACTTGCCAGCAATCAAATGTTGTTCGAGCAACAGGTGAGAGACACTATACACATCCCGAGAAAATTGTGATTGAGCCTTGGCGGGGTGAACATCACGTTTACGCGATTTTCATGATTCCCGGTGGGTATCTCAATGATAAGTTATTTACAGTCACAATAAAAGGCGTTGGCAGTTTCTGCGGAGAACTTGATTTTGGTGGTACTACCGTTGCCTATGGCGTTACTGCCAAACCAGGACATTACTTGATGAAAGCATTATTCTTGACTCGAGCTACTGTTTGGCTCATTGCTCAAGGAAAGGAAGATGAGTTAAAGCAGCCAGCTAACTGGAGACTGGGTTATGGAAAGATAGAAAAATAAGGATGAAAGGTAAAAATCAACTGTACTTCATTCCTTTACACTTTCTGACTTTTGTGAAATCCGTTCTGCTGCTTCACAGCTTCTGGATTTTTTATGTCTTACTTTTCAATGAAAACTGCTAACTAAAAGTGATTTTACATAATGACTTATGATTCGTAGTTTTCGCCGATACCATCGCCAGATTGCCATTGCTTTATGCCTACCATTATTTCTCACTGTGCTTACTGGTATGGGGTATACTATTACGAACGAATGGTTCCATCAGCATGACTTCGGTGAATTTCTCCTCAAAATCCACACCTTGGAAATCTTGCATTTAGAAGAAATTTATCCGCTTTTAAATGGTTTCGGATTAGTCGGTTTATTAATTACTGGTTTAAGTATGACAGGTTTATTTGACAAACAAGTTGATAGAAATACACCGGGTTGAAGCTAAAAGCTAAAAGGGATTATTTCATATTCAATGGCTAGGCATTTGGAAATTGCTCATGTTATAAAATGTAACAGATGAGTGGTTGATAAAACAATCAAATAACTCATCCGCTACAACATGGGTTGTCAATCTTTGCCTAAGGCAAGTCATAACAATTCATAAGCTACGGCATCATCCATTCAAAATTAATACCCCATACCTATTTCAGGGAATTCAAGATTTTCCTCATTAATTTTGAACCCGTGAATGAGCGAGTTATAAACCCATGACTGCACGATAATGAGCTTCAATTTGAGCAACAGTCTCAGACTTGCGCTTTGTATGCCATTGACTGTGATTGAATAGTTGTTGCCCCAAATCATCGACGTTAATAGTAGTTACTTTACCATCAGCGACTATTTGCTTGCCATTCACCCACACACTGTGTACAACATTGGTGGGACGACCAAGAATTAATAAACCAATCGGGTCTGTACGGGGTAAGAGTGATAAGCTGGTGAGGTCATACATCACCAAATCGGCTTTTTTACCAACGGTGAGAGAACCGAGTTTGTCAGCGATGTTTAACCCCTTTGCGCCACCCAAAGATGCCATCTCCACCGATTGACGAGGTGTAATCCAGTGCTGATAATCTAAATCTGTGACGTTGTGCAGTAGGGAACCGATTTTGATGGCTTCTAGTAAGTCTTGCGAATCATTGCTTGATGCGCCATCACAACCAAAACTCACGTTGACTCCGGCTTGGCGATATTTCAAAATGGGAGCGATGCCACTACCCAAACGCAAGTTACTTAAGGGATTGTGGACAACTGTGGATTTGGTTTCGGCTAGGATGCCAATGTCGGTGTCAGTCAAATGGACGCAATGAGCAAGGGATGTGCGATCGCTCAAATAACCAATACGCTTCAAATGTTCAACCGCACTACAGCCGTATTTTTCTTGCGCTAATTTTTCTTGCGCTTTGGTTTCCAGTAAGTGCGAGTGACGGCAAAGATTGTACTGATTGCTTAATTCACTACACCCCTCAAACAAGGCATCAGAACACAACTGTATTCCTGTGGGGGCAACTAAAATACTTACACCCTCATCCGGGCGGTGAAACTGTCTGACTGCTTCTTCTATTAAATCCAGTGTAGCCTGTGTTGAGCGAAAATAAGGCTCGTGATTTTGCTCGGTTTCTCCAGATGGTATCCCAGCGGTGAGAGATTCATCTTGAATCAGGGGGGAGACAAAGGCGCGAATGCCAACTTCTCTATAAGCACGAACGGCGGTAGCAATTGTTTCTAACTCTTTGCCTGGAATAAGGATGAGATGATCTACGACACTTGTACCACCAGTGAGTAGGGTTTCTACTGCCGTTCCCAAAGCACTCAGGTAAACTTTTTCTATATTAAGGGGGACAAAGTCGTAGAGTTCAGCTAGCCATAATTCTAATGGAAAAGGTGGGATCGCTCCCCGTTGCCACATTTCCGACGAGTGGGTGTGGGCGTTGAAAAATCCTGGTAGGAGGAGTTTATTTTCACCGTTAATTGCTGTACCGACAACCTCTAAACCGGGTGCAATAGCGGCGATCGCCCCGTCTACAACTTGCACATCCACGGTTGCATAATCATCAACAGTCGCAATCAAAACATTTTGGATAGTAAAGTTCACGATTTTAACCTTGATTAAGTAATTAAACGTTCGGGAGATTTTCAAGCTACAAAATAAAGAATGGTGTTGGGTATTGGAATCTTATGGATATGCCTCTTCGGAATTTAGGAATTGCACCAAACGCATGGGCGGTAAACCATACGTTTGCAGATATCACTCGTCCTCCTCAAACCCCACAACCCGTTATCTTATCAACAGAAACCAAAACCCTGCGCCTTGACTTGGCAAAAGCTGCCATCCTCGTTATTGATATGCAAAATGACTTCTGCCATCCCGATGGCTGGTTGGCGCATATCGGTGTGGATGTCACCCCAGCAAGAAAACCCATTGAACCTTTACAAAACTTATTACCTGTACTTCGCGAGAAGGGCGTCCCCGTAATCTGGATTAATTGGGGAAATCGTCCCGACTTACTCAATATTAGTGCTAGTGTGCTTCACGTCTACAACCCCACAGGTGAAGGCGTCGGCTTGGGTGATCCACTGCCCAGTAACGGTGCTAAAGTACTTATGGCGGGTAGTTGGGCTGCGGCGGTGGTAGATGAACTCGAACAATTACCCGAAGATATTCGTGTCGATAAGTACCGCATGAGTGGTTTCTGGGATACGCCCCTAGATAGTATCCTGCGGAACTTGGGAAGAACGACACTATTTTTTACAGGTGTCAATGCTGACCAATGTGTGATGTGGACCTTGCAAGATGCTAACTTCTTAGGATATGACTGCTTGTTAGTCAAAGATTGTACCGCCACAACTTCTCCTGATTATTGCTGGCTGGCGACACTCTACAACGTCAAGCAGTGCTTTGGCTTTGTCACCGACTCCCAAGCGATTTCAGTAGCACTTGAACAAAGTGCTGAGTAGTCCTGTTTGTTAGTTACTATTTAACCATGCAACGAACAATTGACACCTCAAAACTCAGGACTCGCAACCTAGAACTTTTATAAGTAAGACATATAAGGAGATAAATAATGCGTACCACTAGTTGTGTAATTCCCGTTGTCAAGTCTCCTAAAGATTACCAAGCATATCGTATCAGTCCCGATGACACAAATCGCTTGGCAATTATCTTCGATACTGCAAGTGCAAATACTTCCTTGACTTGTTGCGTAGAAATTTTTGATGTTGATGGCAAAACACCCCCAAACCGTCATCAATGGGCGGTAGAAATGTTTTTTGTCCTTAAAGGAGAAGGAACCGCAATTTGTGACGGCAAAAGTGTGCCAATTAAAGCCGGAGATAGTTTGTTAGTCCCTCCTACTGGCACTCATTTGATTAAAAATACTGGTTCTAGTCGGTTATATACGCTGACTTTTATGGTTCCTAATGAAGATTTTTCGGAATTAATTCGTAGTGGTATACCAGTGGAGTTGGATGAGGAAGATATGGCGGTGTTGGGGAGAGTGGATAGGTTAATGCCGTATTGAAAAGATTAAAAAACCACAGATGGACACAGATAGACACAGATGTTTTTCTTATCTATCTGTGTTTTTATTTTTTGTATCAGTGGATTTGGTTCAGGAAGATATGATGGTGTTGCGGAGGGTGGATAGGTTAATGCTGTATTGAAAAGATTAAAAAACCACAGATGGACACAGATGGACACAGATGTTTTTCTTATCTATCTGTGTTTTTATTTTTTGTATCAGTGGAGTTGGAGCAGGAAGATATGATGGTGTTGCGGAGGGTGGATAGGTTAATGCTGTATTGAAAAGATTAAAAAACCACAGATGGACACAGATGGACACAGATGTTTTTCTTATCTATCTGTGTTTTTATTTTTTGTATCAGTGGAGTTGGAGCAGGAAGATATGATGGTGTTGCGGAGGGTGGATAGGTTAATGCTGTATTGAAAAGATTAAAAAACCACAGATGGACACAGATGGACACAGATGTTTTTCTTGTCTGTGTGTATCTGGGTTTATCTGTGTTTTTATTTATTGTATAATCCGCTTAACTTCAACTTTAGGATTACCAAAATTCATAAGTAAACAAAGTTTGAGTCGAGCAGCTTTTAAGTAGCTAAGACACTGGGCAAAGTGGATTGACTCTAAAGTCTTGACTGCTTTAAGTTCTACCAGTACACAATCCTCTACTAGCAAATCAGCAAAATATTCTCCAACTATAATGCCATCATATAGTACTTCTATCCTGTACTGTTGTTTTACCCGCAGACCAGCTTTTCGCAACTCATGAGCAAATGCATTTTCATACACCTTTTCCAAAAATCCAGCACCCAAAACATTACTCACTTTATACGCACATCCAAGAATTTTCTGCGTAAGTCTATCAATATCATCTGTGTCCATCTGTGTCCATCTGTGGTTTAATTAATTCCTCCATCATATCCATGCTAAAAATCCATATACACACATCCAAGAATTTTCTGCGTAAATCTATCAATATCATCTGTGTCCATCTGTGTCCATCTGTGGTTTAATTAATTCCTCGCTCATAACCATGCTCAAAGTTCATCCCAAAAAAACGGCATCCATGCTGACACGTGATGGTGTGCGATTGGATGCAGACATCTACCGCCCCGATGCTGAAGGCAAATTTCCCGTGTTATTAATGCGACAACCCTATGGTAGGGCGATCGCCTCTACTGTTGTCTACGCCCATCCTACTTGGTACGCTGCCCACGGCTACATCGTAGTTATTCAAGATGTCCGGGGACGCGGTACATCACAAGGAGAATTCAAACTCTTTGCCCACGAAATTGAAGATGGAGAATATACAGTAAAGTGGGCAGCAAATCTACCAGGAAGTAATGGCAATGTGGGGATGTATGGCTTTTCGTACCAGGGAATGACTCAACTATATGCTGCTGCTGCCAAACCAAGCGCCCTAAAAACAATTTGCCCTGCTATGATTGGCTATGATTTGTATACAGATTGGGCTTATGAAGGAGGCGCTTTCTGCTTACAAAGTAATCTTGCTTGGGCAATTCAATTAGCTACAGAAACCGCCCGCATAAAAAAAGATAAAAACGCTTATCAAGCGCTTCTTGCGGCTTCGCGCCATCTGCCTTTACATGATCCAATTCCCACTGATCCAGAAATCTTGAAGAATTTTGCCCCAGACTCGTTTTATCACGAATGGTTGGCACATTCTCAACCCGATGAATATTGGAAAAAACTTTCCCCCAAAACACACCTCAAAAATGTTGATTTGCCCATGTTCCACATTGGGGGATGGTTTGATACGTACCTGCGCGGCACTCTAAATTTATATAAGGATATGGCGGCAAGAAGCGCATACCGACAACAACTATTAGTCGGACCTTGGGCGCATTTGCCTTGGAACCGCAAAGTCGGTGCCGTTGACTTTGGTGTCAACGCGGCGAGTCCTGTAGATAGGATGCAATTATGCTGGTTTGACCAGTTCCTTAAAGGTGTGGATACAGGATTACTGAATGAGTTGCCTATCTGGCTATTCGAGATGGGAAGTAATTTATGGCAACGTTTTCCCACTTTATTTAAATTAAACGGGCGATCTGCTGAAAGCAGCAGCGCTGAGTCCAAAGCACACGCTCCGCGTTCGCGTAGCGTCTCCGAAGGAGATACGCTATCGTATTTTTTGTCAACCACTGGACTTGCTAGTATCAGCGAAGGCGAAGGCATTCTCACCACAACTTGTCCGGAAACTTCTACCCATGACGTATTAGTTCATGACCCTTGGCGACCCGTTCCATCATTAGGTGGTCATGCTGGAATTCCTGCCGGGTGTTTTGACAGAACGCATATCGATTCCCGTTCAGATGTCTTAACTTATACGACTGAACCTCTTGAGACAGACCTGTTTCTGGCGGGTGATGTTGTAGTTGAAGTCTATTGTGTATCCGACAAACCCAGTTATGATTTATGTGCAGTGCTGTCAGATGTTTACCCTGATGGACGAGTCTACAATTTAACCCAAGGTTATCTTCGTTGCTCAGACGGAACTCATCTGGTCAAAAGAACAATTCAATTGCAAGCAACTTGTGCGAAAATTTCCATAGGTCATGCCTTGCGTTTGAGTTTGAGTGCAGCGTGTTTCCCGGCTTATGCGATGAATCCTGGGAATAATTCAGCATTCGGTATAGATGCTGAAATTATCACATTGATGGTAAGTTGCGGGGGTGAGAGTTCATCGCAAATTTTATTGCCTGTCGTACCATCATCTTGATTCATCTGCGCGGAGGGGTGGGTGTTTTTTTGGACTGAAGTCAAAAAATCGCTGAACATCAAATGACACAAGACTTTGGGCAGATAATAACCAATTTCTCATCCGCGCAACCTCTCAAAAGCTTGCCAATTCAAGGTTTTTGCTTGTATGATTTAGGAGAAAGTTTGAGACTTGCGTCTGAAAACGGTATTCTTTTACCCATTCGCGCAACTGAACCTAGAAAAGTAAATATAGTAAGGATTTCCGGTGCCTGCGTTACAATTTCCACGAATCCCTATTAGGGATTGAAACTTAATTGCTTGAGAAGAAGACATGGACAGAGTTGGTTACAATTTCCACGAATCCCTATTAGGGATTGAAACTTATCTGCCCAAACATCTTCCTCCACCTTGGCGATGGTTACAATTTCCACGAATCCCTATTAGGGATTGAAACGCAGCAAAGGTATCGGCACTGAAAAATAAAGTATGTTACAATTTCCACGAATCCCTATTAGGGATTGAAACGAGCTAACCTTTCGGCATCACTACGGCTAATACGTTACAATTTCCACGAATCCCTATTAGGGATTGAAACAAGAACATCACATACTTGGGCAATAACTTCTTCGGGTTACAATTTCCACGAATCCCTATTAGGGATTGAAACTAGAAATAAAGTCTGGAGGCACAGAAAAGAACTGGGTTACAATTTCCACGAATCCCTATTAGGGATTGAAACAGATACTGGTGAATTTTAACGCGCCTTGCTGAACGTCTGTTACAATTTCCACGAATCCCTATTAGGGATTGAAACGTCTTCACTTGTTCTAGCTCAATGGTCTTATCCGGTTACAATTTCCACGAATCCCTATTAGGGATTGAAACATACGCTAAGTTGTTTAGTTTCTCACTTACTCTTCTGTTACAATTTCCACGAATCCCTATTAGGGATTGAAACCAATTAGTTCCTTTGGCAAAGTTAAGGCTTTTCCCGTTACAATTTCCACGAATCCCTATTAGGGATTGAAACTAGAAAGGAGTGTCAATAGTGGTAACTCGGAAAAATTACAATTTCCACGAATCCCTATTAGGGATTGAAACAATACCGTTAACCATCGCGAAGCTCTACTGCAAGCGTTACAATTTCCACGAATCCCTATTAGGGATTGAAACCCAAGGAAATACCTACATTGCACTACCGCTAAGAGTTACAATTTCCACGAATCCCTATTAGGGATTGAAACTGGGAGCCAGCGTTACTCCTTTTGCGATCGCTCGTTACAATTTCCACGAATCCCTATTAGGGATTGAAACTTTTATAAGAATTACTCTCGACGCCTTGAGAATGGTTACAATTTCCACGAATCCCTATTAGGGATTGAAACATCTTTAATGTGGTGGCTGCTATTTTTTACGCTGTTACAATTTCCACGAATCCCTATTAGGGATTGAAACCCGCTTTGTTTGCCCCTAGGGCAGTTTTTGCAATGGAATTACAATTTCCACGAATCCCTATTAGGGATTGAAACATTTTTCTACACAAGATGAAGCAGTTAGTGCAAGATTACAATTTCCACGAATCCCTATTAGGGATTGAAACAGGAAGTACTCTTTTATGTAATAGCATATCAAATCGTTACAATTTCCACGAATCCCTATTAGGGATTGAAACACTATCTATACACTCCCTTAAGCTAAGTTGATTGATTACAATTTCCACGAATCCCTATTAGGGATTGAAACTGATGATAACCTTTTTCCCGATGCTGCGAATCCTGTTACAATTTCCACGAATCCCTATTAGGGATTGAAACTCCTCTATCTGCTTGTTCAGCGATCGCTTATCCAATACTTACAATTTCCACGAATCCCTATTAGGGATTGAAACGGACGATTAATGTACCGTGGCGCGCTTGATGCTGTGTTACAATTTCCACGAATCCCTATTAGGGATTGAAACTCGTTGATGATAGTGACATCGGGATTACTAAAAAGTTACAATTTCTACGAATCCCTATTAGGGATTGAAACATATGCAAAAACATTGAAGCACGGCTAGATGAGGTTACAATTTCTACGAATCCCTATTAGGGATTGAAACGATTGAGTAAAGTTATAACCTTTGCCACTTTGGTGTTACAATTTCTACGAATCCCTATTAGGGATTGAAACATCTGAGTGGGCAGTGAGGCACGCAGTAAATCCCCGTTACAATTTCTACGAATCCCTATTAGGGATTGAAACACGATTCACCCGCAATACCGCAGGCAATCGAGAGGTTACAATTTCTACGAATCCCTATTAGGGATTGAAACGGATCAGAGATGCATCTATCTTAGCGATTGAAAACGTTACAATTTCTACGAATCCCTATTAGGGATTGAAACGGCAACGATTGCTTCGGCAAGCTTGGCAACTCTGGGTTACAATTTCTACGAATCCCTATTAGGGATTGAAACCCAATGCAGCCGGGCGCAAGTTCTCCTAAAAGAAAAGGGTTACAATTTCTACGAATCCCTATTAGGGATTGAAACCTTGAAATTGAAGATATGCCATCTATTGAAAAAGGTTACAATTTCTACGAATCCCTATTAGGGATTGAAACCGCATAGCACACGCCGAGACCTACTTTCGTATAAGTTACAATTTCTACGAATCCGCTATTAGGGATTGAAACAGATCTCGGTCTTCGAGATGCGGCTATTTTGCAGTTACAATTTCCACGAATCCCTATTAGGGATTGAAACACTTGATAATTAACACGCGATCGCATTAACCCAGGTTACAATTTCTACGAATCCCTAACCTCGCGTAGGGTACTCAGTAATGCTTGAGCGGTGAAGGGTTTTGACAAGAAGTATTGGATGCCAAAACTTCTCTTTTGAGCAGTCGTCCAATTGCTCATCAGCCCGCTCATTGCAATGATTTGCACGTGGGGATTCATGCGTTGCAACGTGAGAATTGTGGTAGAACCATCTATGCCTGGCATCATCAGGTCTATCAACACCACACTAATCTCATCCTTGTACTGAGCGTAGAGTGCAAGTGCCTCAATTCCATCGCTGGCAGTTAAAACCTTATAATTATGGCTTTCCAAGGTACTTTTAGTGATTTGGCAGATAGTAACTTCGTCATCTACGACCAAAATCAATTCGCCATGACCATTTGGTAGTTCTACATCGGTTGCTGCTGGAGTTTCAGTGAGTTGGCTACTCGGCAAATACACTTGAAAGCGACTTCCCTTTCCCATCTCGCTATAAACATTCACAAAACCGCAGTGACTTTTAATAATGCCTATGACAGTGGAAAGTCCTAAACCAGTTCCCTTACCCACCTCTTTGGTGGTAAAAAACGGATCAAAAATGCGATCCATAATTTCTGGCGGAATGCCACATCCTGTATCAGTAATAGTAATCACAATGTATGAGCCTACCTCAGCATCGACATGCATACGAGCATAACTTTCGTCAACCCAAAGGTTTTCGGCGCTAATCTCCAGGATACCGCCATCGGGCATAGCATCACGAGCATTGACTGTTAGGTTCATTAGCACTTGATGAAGTTGAGTTGCATCTGCAAAAACTGTCCAAAGATTGGGTGCTATATTAGTTTGGGTTTCGATAGATTTTGGGAAAGTTCTTTGAGCGATTTGTGCCACATCTAACAGCAAATGCTTAGTCTGGACTATGGTGCGGCTTCCTTCCACTCCTCGACGACTAAACGACAGAATTTGCGTGACCAAATCACCACCACGCTTAGCACTGCCTTCCAGCATCCTTAGCAGTTCCTGAGTGTTCTCATCAAGCTTAGGGAATTTCAGGGGCAGCAGTTGAGCAATTGCCAAAATGGGAGTGAGGATATTGTTGAAGTCGTGGGCGATGCCGCTAGCGAGAGTACCTAAGCTTTCCAACCGTTGAGTTCGCAGAAACTGTGCTTCCAGTTGTTTTTTCGCAGTAATATCAGTATTAACAATGAGAATCGATTTGGAGTTGCCAGCTACATCGCGCACAAGCGTCCAGCGACTTTCCACAATAATCTTCTTGCCGTCTTTTGTGACTTGCTGCAACTCACCCTGCCACTTACCCTCGGCTGCCAGTATTGTCTGTATTGCTTCAAATGGGGGCAAAGTTTCCTCAGATTTGTACACAAGCGACTCAGCGCTCCTACCAAGGACTTCTGCTGCTTCCCATCCGTACAGGCGCTCAGCACCTTTATTCCAGAATAAGAGGTGCTGTTCCAAATCTTGAACAAAAATTGCGTCAGTAGCGACATCCAACAACGCAGCTTGTTCGCGGATTTGTTGTTCTGCCAGCTTGCGATCGCTAATGTCCTCCGCAATTCCAACAACGCGATAGGGTTCACCAGATTTGTCCCTGATAGGGAAACCCCGGTCTCGTATCCATCGCAATGAGCCATCGGGACGGATAATGCGATACTCTTCGTCATAAGTGCCCGCCAATGACTGCTCAAAGAAGACGGTCTCAATGTGTTGCCGATCCTGGGGATGAATCGCCTCTAGCCATTCCATAAAGTTAGCGTACAAGCTCTCGCGGGAGCGTCCCCAAATGTTTTCGTATGCTGGGCTGACGTAGAGTCGCTGACGTTCTCCAGGGTCTGACATCCAGAAAACCATCTCGATAATGTTCTCTGCCAATTGGCGAAACCGCTCTTCGCTTTCCTGTAAAGCCCGTTCCGCACTATGCCTTTTGTGCCGTTCCTGTGCCTCCCGCAACTCCCGCTCCACTGCAGGCACCAAGCGGGCGAGATTACCTTTTATCAGGTAGTCATGCGCTCCTGCTTTCATTGCAGCGACGGCAATCTCCTCGCCAATAGTGCCGGAGACGATGATAAATGGTAAATCTAGCTTCCGGCTTTGGAGGAGTTTAAGAGCTTCTGGGGCACTGAAAGCAGGCATATTGTAATCTGCAATCACAATGTCCCATGACTGTTGATCAAGAACTGCCTGCATTGCTGCCGGGGTATCCACGCGAACATAGTCCACGGTATAGCCACCCCGACGTAGCTCCCTTAAGACCAAGAGAGTATCATCTTCAGAATCTTCGACAATTAGAACACGTAAGTAAGGGCTCATGTTGAGTAGCTCCCTAAACAGGCGGTGGTTCATTCATCAGAAGCCAGTACATCCCCAGTTGCCGAATCGCCTCGGAAAACTGAATAAAATCTACGGGTTTGCGGATGTAACTGTTGCACCCTTGGCTGTAACTATCAAGCAGATCTTGTTCTTCGTTGGAGGTGGTTAGAACCACCACGGGTAGCAAACTCGTGCGTTCGTCTTCCCGTAAACGACGTAACACTTCAATACCATCAATACGGGGCAGTTTCAGATCCAGTAAAATCACCGTAGGCTTGACGCTGATATCCCGTCCGGCATGAACACCAGTGCCAAACAGGTAATCCAAAGCTTCAACCCCATCATGAGCCACCACGATCTCATTGCTGATATGGTTGCGCTTCAGGGCTCTGATTGCCAAAGCTTCGTCATCCGGATTATCTTCTACAAGAAGAATTATTTTGTTACCCTCGCTCAAGCCCCTGCCTCCTCTGCTACTAATGTGAAGTAAAAAGTAGCCCCCCGTTCCACTTCTCCTTCTGCCCAGACCCGACCGCCATGCCGATGCACAATCCGCTGTACTGTGGCTAGTCCGATTCCATTGCCTGGAAAGTCTCTCATATTGTGCAATCGCTGAAAGGGTCCAAATAACTTATGAGTGTAAGTCATATCAAAGCCCGCGCCATCATCTCGAACAAAGTAGACTGGCACCCCGCTTTCGCTCTTGCTCACTCTAAACTCAATCCGTGCTTGAGTATGCTTAGAGGTAAATTTCCAAGCATTATTCAGTAAATTTACCAACAACACTCGCAGGAGACGGATATCTCCTTGGGCTAACAGCCCTGTTTGAATCACAAACTCTACCTGCCGCTCTGGCTGACTCTGCTGTAACTCAGTACAGATACTACTAGCTAACAGACTCAGATCCACAGGTTCCAGATACATTTCACTGCGCGTAACTCGAGATAGGTTGAGGAGGTCATCGATCAATTGCCCCATCCGTTGAGTAGCTGCCCGAATTCGCCGCAGGTAGTCCTGCCCGTTTGCGTTCAGCTGGTCGTGGCAGTCTTCCAACAAAGCTTGACTGAAGCCATCAATACTGCGTAAAGGAGCACGCAGGTCATGGGAGACAGAGTAGCTAAAAGCTTCCAACTCCTTGTTGACTGCCTCCAGTTCAATGATTGCTCGTTGCAGCCCCTGGTTTAGAGATTGAACTGCTTGCTCAGCCTGCTGGCGTTCTTGCACTTCCGCCTGCAGGTCAGCCAGAAGTTCTGCGTGCTGGAGGGCCACTCCCAAATGGCTAGCAATTTGGGTGGCAAACTCGATTTCTATCGCTTGCCACTCTCGGGGAGCGCGGCATTGGTGAATACAAAGCAATCCCCAGAGATTCTGACCCTGCAGCAGCGGTACTACTAAGTTTGCCCGTATCTGAAATTGCGACAGAATCCGAATGTGACAGTCGCTCAGCCCATAATTGTAAATATCTGAAACCGCTTGAATCCGACCTTGCTGATAATGAAGTGCAAACTGATCCCCGAAGCAATGGTCGTGAACTTTTTGCGCCATAGCGGAGCTAAAAGCTTGATCCACGTCCTCAGAAACAAATTCCCCATCATCCCAACCTGAGTTTGGATAAAAGCGAAACATACCCACTCTATCTGCTTTCAAGAGTTGGCGAACCTCACGAGCTGTAGCTTGAAAAATTGTTTCCGTATCTAGAGGTTGCCGCAGACGGGTAATCACACGAAACAATGCCTTCTGCTGCTCCACCCGGAAATGCGCCTGATTGATTTCCTGCTCGAATTGTTGGGCTTCTTCTGCCAGGATCTGCTTGAGCATCTCAAATGCCGCCTGATCTCGACACAAGTTTTGCAACCTTACCAATATCTCTGGGTTCATTCGTCTGCGTTAGTTAGGTCAGGGAATTTACGAGAAATAAGCCAAACACTTGCGTCAGCCAGATCAGACAGATGCTGAGAGTGTTTCACAAATTTAAGGGCTTAGCACGCGGATGCAATAGTTTCTTAGAAAGATAATATAACTTGAATGGGTTAGACTTTTTCAAATTTTATCGGGAGTTGGGTAAGGAGATGCCATCACGAAACATCTTCATTATCCTACTCTCATTAGCTTCTCTAAAATACTTTATCTTTCTTAAAGATATTTTACTCACCGTTCGCGTAATCGCCTTTTCATCTAATTGATAAATAAAACTGGGTAAAAATTGTCCGGTTAGTACTGTTGAGTGATCTCACAAGTTCCTCAATTTTTTCGCCTAATTTTAGAATTTGTATAAACTGAAAATCGTAGCCTTCAGCGATCGCACTTCAACCCGCCTGAACGGTTACGAAGATGCAGGGTGGTACAATGCTTTTCAACAGGCATATCGTATTATAAAAAAAGGCGGAACAGCAATATTTTCATTGCTAAATTTTGACAGTAGAGTTGCTAGTACACTATGGCGTAAATAGAGCAACCATTTAAAATCCCCAAAAAGCCGATTCCATAATACTTTTGAATGCGTGACTTTTGAATGCGTGACTTCCGCCTTCCGGTACTAGCCCATTCTATGCACCATATTTAGCGTATTTACGCTTCTTGAGAAAAATTGGGAATGTTAATGTCTCAATTCAATATCTTCCCCAACTAAAGTATCCGGGTAAAATGAATTTAGAGTCACTGCTTGATCAACCACTTTATTTATATTGGTATAGGCTTGAAGAAGCATACCAAATTATCCAATAAGCAAATTTTAAAAGAGTTGACCTTGGTTCTGATTTTCAGATGATTCAAGGGAGAATGCATACTTTATTGGAAACATTAAAACAAGCACAAAATCAGGGAAGGCTGTATTTTGTTTGTACAAAATAAATACAACAAAAATAATCTTGGGTTGGCTTGTGAAAAGTCAAACAGAACTATGAATAAACCAATTCTCCTCTCAACTCCCCATATGGGCGATCGCGAACTAGAATTCGTAAAAGAAGCCTTTGATACGAACTGGATCGCCCCTGTTGGTCCTCATGTCGATGCTTTCGACCAAGAATTTTGTCAAGTCATAGGTGCAAGTCATGGTGCTGCTATACAGCCAGGAGATGAAGTTTTTTGTTCTAGCCTAACGTTTGTGGTTACTGCTAACCCGATTACCTATTTAAGAGCAAAACCAGTCTTTATTAACTGCGATCGCATTTCTTGGAATATGAATCCCGACTTATAGTGGGGAACACTACAGCGCCGTGCTACAATAGAAGACTTGCCCAAAGCTTTGTACACCTATACAGTCAAAGCGCAGATATCGACGCGATTTTAGAAGCTTGCGATCACTATGGAATTGCTTTGATTGAAGATGCAGCCGAATCTTTAGGAGCCACCTATAAAGGACGTTCGCCCGGAACCTATGTATTGGACTCAACACCAGAACCGCTATAGTATGCTGTTGAAATTTAGTTAATCACTTCCAGATTCTCAATTGTGAGATATAGTTCTTCATCGGCCATTTGACTGTCGTAATCGATGTTAATTTGGGTTGGGTAGCCGAGTGTAGAGCCGAGTGTAGAATTGTACTGCACAGTCAGGCTGGATGCTTTCTTGGCGATCGCATCCCTGATCACACCAAAAAGCCTGGGTATTGTATCATATTTTTGGAAGAGTTCTGGATTCACTGGTTGACCAGTGGCAACAGAAGTGACAGAAGCCGTTCTGCCGTTACGCACTTCAATGATGACTGGTCCTCTAGCTTCGGTTGTGCAGAAGCAACTCCTCGTTAATGTATAGCGATAGTTGGAGATATTTTGCCGATTCCACAACCGTTGATTAATCCTTAATTGTCCCAAATTTGAGTAAGCACTCTGTGATAATTGTGGTATCTGTATGGGAGATTGAGACATTGTTGGTGCGTTCAAACCTAGAGACATTACTAATCCCGCACCAATAACAATAGGCAAGCGCAACTTTATCCATTGAATTTTCAAGGTTTTGAGCATTTGGCAAACTCCTCGGGGTTCTCCCCCTCGCTTTGTGCTTTCTGAAACACCTACAAAATTAGGGTTTAATAATTTGTTTGTCAACTAAATCGGGCAGGAGTCCGCGCGCGAAATCTTTGATTTGGTGTCGGGAGGAATGCCCGGTTTGTTTTGTCGTATCAGGTAACGGCTACTAGGCTAGTCATCTTTTACATCGCAATCTGATTCTTGCAAGCCCACACTAACACTTCGTGTGTAGTGTGGGTAGTTGACGTTACCTTTGCAACTGCCAAAGGTTGAAATTTACACAACTTACTATCAGAAATTATAACTAGGTAGATTGTACAAACTTTGTAATCACAAAAAACAAATCCCGAAAAGTGCATACATCGGGAAAACCTAGGGTGCCAGGCTGCATACTGAGTCGGTCTTGCCATTGGTCAGGAAAATCAGATTTACCTTCGCGGCGAATACCATGACCAACGTACAGATTTTTTGAGTCAGGATAGTATTTCCCATAATAACTATTATACAGCGAGAGTGAGCGTTCTTCCTCTCGGTCAAGGAACATAATCATGAAGGCATAATGTGTATCGGGTTCTAATCTTAATCGCTCACCTTTAAGCTGCCATTTCATGTATTGGTCTTTTTTCAAGTCGTTTGGTAGTTGACCTGTTGCATAATAAATAGATTGATACGATTCACCTTCGAGGTAATCGTCGAGTTCCGGAGACGTCTGTCGGTCAAATTTACCGACAAAACCAGGAGTCCCGTGGTTGTTCAAACGCGGTTCACCCGTGACTTTGAAAAACTCAATACCTACCCTAGCACTGGGAGTATTTCGCTCAACTTCATTTGGTCCCACGCGCAGGTAAACAGCATCGACTGTAAAACCTTTGTCATCAGTGAGGAAAGTTTGCCCGAGATCGCGATCGCGTTGCTGATAAGTTTCACCGTAAACAGTTCGGTTACCAAAAACGGTTCTGCTATCGGCAGGATACTTGTTATTCTCAATTATTTTATTCTTTTCCAAACGAATGCTTGTAGCTCCACCTGGATCTCCCTCTAAGTAGTGAATCATCACAGAGGAATTGGTGGCAGGATTTGGTACAAATGAACTCTCATCCGATGAAGAGATGACAACTTGTCCCTGCACGACTCCAGATTCCCCAAAACTGGGCAATCTAAACCCTAAAATGAGAATGGTCAGCAGAAATATTGTGAAAAATTTCATTGTATAAATACTACTATGATCCGAGAAGCTGAAAGCCTTACAGGTGTAAAAAAGTTGCGTTGCTTCAGGGATTTTACCTTATTTTGCTCCTTTAGACTTTATCCTTTAAATGACCAAACTCATTGAATACGAACAAGCCAGTGACGAAGTACGTGTGGTATACGATGACATCCGCGCCACTCGTAAGACTGATTACATCAACAATTTTTGGAAAGCCATAGCCAATCATCCCCCTACCCTACAGCGAACATGGGAGACGGTGAAACAAGTGATGACTAGCCCCGGCGAACTCGATCCGCTGATGCGCGAGCTGATTTACATTGCTGTGAGTGTGACGAATGGCTGCGAATACTGCATCGCCTCGCATACAGCGGGGGCTTATGCCAAAGGTATGAGCGATGCTATGTTCGGCGAACTGATGGGAATTATTGCTACAGCAAATACAACCAATCGCCTCGCTAACGGCTATCAAATTCCAGTAGACGAGCAATTCAAGAGCTAAGAGCTTAGATTCCCGACTTCTTAAAAGAAGTCGGGAATCTTGTTGTTGTATAATCAAAAATGATTTTGAATAAAAGTAAATTTCATCAAGAAAATATATCTTAATAAATAAAAAAACTCCCGATTTTAGTAGCATATCGGGAGGACTATGTGAGTGAGTGCCGCTCACTATTGTGAATGTGGTGTTTTATAAATGTGGTATTTTATATCTGACGCTAAACACTGAATTGTGAATATTTACCAACTTGGTTATCAAAGAGTAAGTCACTTAAAAAAGAACGCGCGTATTCTAAAGGAAGATGTCTGGGCTTACCCTGAAATACAATTTGGTACTCGTTGCTGTCTGGACCATCGCCATATCCAGAAATCAGCTTGCGGTGAAAAGCTTCCTCAGCAAGATGTTCAACTTCTTTTTTGAGATCAGCTTTTACGCTAGTCATACTTGCCGTCTCCTTAATTTTTTCTGACGTTTACTATTTATAAAATTTACAAGTGTCTAATTGCACCTTTCAAAGGTTATATATTTTAGCTATAGCAGTTCTATTTAATTCATGAATTCACCTGCAATTGAAATTACTGACAAACAGGACTTAGTATAGAGACGTGACTATACCTTTAGATAGCTGAAAATGTTTGGCAATCTGGGTAGAATCAGCAAGCATAAGCGTTGCAATTGATGCTTAAGTAAACCGCAAAACATAGGTGTAGCTTAGGGTTGAGCGATCGCTTGCCAAAGGATAGTTAAGTAAATAGACAGTAAATACGTCTGGGGAAACACAAGTACACGTCACGGCAATTGCTACCCTTCAAGAAGTCGCCCTTTGGGCGTCTACAACAGGGGACAAGCCAGATGCTTCAACTGGTGGTAATCACAAGTAACGCACTGGCTCCCCAAGGGCATATAGCCTTAAGATTCCAGGGTGTTTAGCCGAAGGTCTATAATCATATGGTTCAAGACAGAATCACCGATGCGGTTCGCATTAACGCCAGAAAAACTGATGCATTCGATGTTTTCAAATTCAAGCATTACATCGGACCAAATCCCTATTTGGATACAGGGGCGCTAGTATTTGATTTTGCTCTGACGACAACTGGCAGAGCTCTGCCTATTGAAGATTACGTCAAAGAAATTAGCGATCGCTACCCACACCTGCGCGACGAGACGTACGATTCCTATGCGCATTTGTTTGCCCGCACCGTGGCAGAAGTAGGAAAACTGGATATGGGTTTGCACCTCGAGCGTTGGAGTGTCAAGCCTTATGAAAATTATGCCACGTGTGCTGTGCAATCGCTTCACGAACGTACAACTCGAGGTGTGCTTTATTTCGTTTGGGATTGGTTTGAAGCCATAACTCAAGACGAAGATATTGACTTTGAGCAGATTTCGACACTTCAAAATAGATTCCGCCTCTCTGTTTACGGTGGTCCTACGGTTTACGCCTTATTGCGAACAGCTCACAAAAAAGGTATTCCCGCCTTCTATCTGTGGGAAGAAGGACTGATGCAATACGGCTACGGAAAAAAACAAATTCGTGGCGTTGCGACGACATTTGACTGTGATAGCCATCTGGATTCTGACTTCACCACGCGTAAGGATGACTGCAAGGCATTTTTAAGAACCTTAGGCTTTCCAGTACCTAAGGGTGATATTGTGATCACACAAAGGGAAGCCCTCGGAGTAGCAAGAGAAATTGGCTACCCAGTGGCGGTGAAACCTGTGGTAGGTCACAAAGGAATTGGGGTGACGGCGGAAGTCCGAGACGAGGAGGAATTGGAATCTGCTTATAGTCGGGCAGTTGATGCCATTCCAGAAAATGAGCCAACGCGAGTCATCGTAGAGAAAAGCATCCTAGGGGCAGATTTTCGCTTGCTGTGTGTCAACGGCAAATTTGTTGCCGCCACTGAACGCCGTCCTGCATGGGTTGTGGGTGACGGGTACTCAACGATTGAAGAGTTAATCCGAGAGGAAAACCGAAAACCAGGACGTTGGGATACGCCCACCTCAGCGATGAGTAAGATTCAGTCCGACGACGCGATGGAACAGTATCTCGAACAACAGCGTTTGTCATTGGACAGCGTCATTGAGAAAGGCCGCACTGTTTATCTTCGCAAAGTAGCCAATCTCTCCTCTGGAGGTGTCAGCATTGATGCAACCCGCACCGTTCATCCTGACAATATTATCTTGGCGCAAGACATTGCCCTGCACTTCCGCCTGACTTGCCTCGGTATTGATGTCATTGCCCCCAGTCTTTCCGAATCTTGGAAGTCCGGTGACTTTGCCATCTTGGAAATCAACGCCGCACCGGGCATTTTGATGCATCTTAACCCTGCCGTAGGTGAAAGCGTTGATGTGCCTTCACGTATCCTAGAAACCTTCTTTGAGTCGGGTACATCTGCCAGAATACCAACAATCACCTTCAACCACATCTCAGTTCAGGATCTGCAAGAGACCATTGACCATATTCTTTTGCAACACCCCGACTGGACAGTAGGCGCTGTTTGTCGTGACGCAATTTTTGTCAATCGTTCTGAAAAAATCCTCAGTAAGGATTACAACACCAACGTCTTAACTTTGTTGCGTAATCCCAAAGTTGATTTGCTGATTGTAGAGTACGAAGAAGACGTCTTGGAAAAAGAAGGAATGTTTTACCACGGCAGTAACATAGTCGTTCTAGATAATCCTACCGAAACCGAGATGGTTCTGGCGCGGGACATCTTTGACGACTCTACTGTTGTAATTAGAAACGGAGACAATATCTCTATCAGACGTCAGGGTTTGATTGAAGAATATTCCTTGGGAGTCAATGAACCATTGACACGGGTTTATTTGAAAGAAATCGGCACGATTTTGTAACTAAACCTCATCGCATAACTTCACCGCCAACCCTTCTTTCCTGGCAAAGAGGGGTTGGCGGTGAGGCATTGGTGTCAACTTAAGCCCAAAGTCATATCATGTCCGAATGAACACTTATAAAAAACGAAGAACCTCACCCGCCTACGGCACCCTCTCCGCGAGGAAGGAGAGGGTTGGGGTGAGGTCAAGCAGGAATTATAAGTAATTAAGCGGACTTGATATCATTAGTTGACAAGCATTTGAGCATTTTTTGATGTACCATCTAGATTTTCGATCCCCCCTTAATCCCCCCTTAAAAAGGGGGGAGATAAAAGTGACATACTCCTACCCTGAATCAAAGATTACAGGGTAGGCTTCCAACAGCCCGA
>NZ_CAWMYC010000056.1:0-8310 GCF_963872035.1 Scytonema sp. HK-05 | reverse complement strand
ATTAACCTGTAAAGCCGTCAAACGAAGGACGGGGTTTCTAACCCATTTTTCTGATAACAAAGGACACATGAAAGCATCTCGTATTGTTGAGACAGGGGAAGAAATTCCAGCGTAGCACCTCTTAAGTGCCTCACTGCTACCACCCCGCAGTCACCGCGTGGGGTGGTTTTGCTTTAAGTGCTCAAGTTGTTTCTTCACTTCAGACATCTGATCATCAGAGATTCGGTAAAGGTAAAAAGTCAGTTCCTTAAGTACTTCAAGTACATTACTTTCTACCAGATATTTGAGATGTCTGTTGATGGTGCCTTTTCGCAGATTTGTGTTTTCTGCAATTTCTTGTGTGCTTATCCACCCATTAGCATCCTTTTAATTCTACCTAGCAACGCTCGAAAAAGTTGCTGGAACACCTACGTTATGCAATCACACTCTAAATTAACTTAGGTTTTACAGTAATAATAAGTGTTCAACCAGATTTGATATCACACACGTCGCAAAAATCTTTCGAACTTAAAGTAGAATCACCCCAAATCCTTTTGTTACTCTAATTCTAGACGATGAGGAAACAAAGCAATGTTGAAAGTTTTTGCTGACCGAGGTGGTACATTTACCGATTTGGTTGCGGTGACTGACGATCGCGCAATTATAGATGGACTCTCAAGACATTCTGTAGGAGAAAGTCCGTTACGTTTTTTAATTGTTCCCCTACCTAAGGGGCAATGGATTATAGTCTATAAATTACTTTCAGAAAATCCCGAACAATATCAAGATGCAGTTATTCAAGGTATTCGGGATATCATCGGTGTTTCAGGCAACGAACCCATTCCAACTGAAGCAATAGAAGTGGTCAAAATGGGGACAACAGTAGCAACAAATGCACTGTTAGAAAGGAAAGGGGATAGAGTCGCACTTGTGATTACCAAAGGGTTTAAAGATGCACTCTTGATTGGCTATCAAAACCGTCCTAACATCTTTGCCCGTCATATCATTTTACCAACCATGCTTTACGAGCAGGTGATTGAGGTTTCAGAACGCTATGATGCTAACGGTCAAGAATTAATCGCCGTAAATATTGAACAAGTCAAAAATGACTTACAAGCAGTTTACAACACAGGTATTCGCTCTTGTGCGATTGTTTTTATGCACAGCGATCGCTATCCTCAACATGAACAACAAGTCGCCAAACTTGCCCAAGAAATAGGATTTACGCAAATCTCCGTATCGCATCAAGTGAGTCCTTTAATGAAATTGGTCAGCCGAGGGGATACAACAGTCGTCGATGCTTATTTAACTCCTATTCTGCGTCGCTATGTCAACCAAGTAGCCAGTCAGTTACCCGGAGTCAGATTAATGTTCATGAAATCTGACGGGGGTTTAGTCGCAGCCGAACAATTTCAAGGAAAAGATAGTATTTTGAGTGGTCCTGCAGGGGGAATTGTCGGCGCAGTACAAACTAGCAAAAGGGCGGGTTTTGAGTTAGTCATTACTTTTGATATGGGAGGGACAAGTACAGATGTTGCCCATTTTAAAGGAGAGTATGAACGGCAACTAGATTCGGAGATTGCAGGGGCGCGGATGCGAGTCCCCGTATTAGCTATTAATACAATTGCTGCTGGAGGCGGTTCAATTCTATTTTTTGATGGTTCTCGTTATCGTGTCGGACCGGAATCTGCTGGATCAAATCCTGGTCCTGCTTGTTACCGACGTGGCGGACCATTAACAGTTACTGATGCCAATGTTATGTTAGGCAAAATTCATCCTCAATATTTTCCTTCTGTCTTTGGATTAGATGGCAATTTGCCTTTAGATAAAGATATTGTCATTCAGAAATTTACACAATTAGCTCAAGAGATTGAAGCTGTCACAGGAAATAGCCGTACGAACGTACAAGTCGCAGCTGGATTTATTGCGATCGCTGTGGAAAATATGGCAAACGCAATCAAAAAAATCAGCCTACAACGAGGTTATGATGTCACCCAATATGTGCTTTGTTGTTTTGGAGGCGCAGGAGGGCAAGTTGCTTGTTTAATTGCCGATACTTTGGGGATGAAAAAGATATTTCTTCACCCTTATGCTGGAGTTCTTTCTGCTTATGGAATGGGATTAGCTGATGTCCGGGCAATTAGAGAAGGAGGAGTAGAAAAGCCTCTCATCCAAGGATTAATTCCTCAACTAGTGCAGTTAATGGAGTTATTAGAAACCCAAGCGAGAAGTGAATTACCCCTCCCCAACCCTCCCACCCCCCTTTCATCCCCCCTTGGTAAGGGGGGACAGAGGGGGGTGCCCGATAGGGCGGGTGGGGTTGAAGCAAGTAGTGAAGAGGAAGTCGTCCGAAAAGTGAATTTAAAATATGAAGCTACAAACTCTAGCTTGACAGTTGATTTTGCCTCGGATGTGGCAGTGATGCAACAAGAATTTGAGGTTGAACACAAATCTCGTTATGGTTTCATTCAATTAGAGAAAAGCTTAATTGTTGAATCAGCCTCGGTGGAAGTTATTCAGAAGATGGATACTCCTGAAGAACCCTTAATAACTCGTACTCGTTCCATAGATGAAGTTCCCACGCCTGTTGAAACAGTACAGATGTTTACTGCTGAACAGTGGCATGATACTCCCGTTTATGAACGGGAAAATTTACAACCGGAAGATAGGATTAGTGGACCTGCAATTATCGTAGAAAAAATTAGCACGATTGTGGTTGAACCTGACTGGGAAGCAAGATTAACTGAACGTAATCATTTAATATTACAACGTCTCTAAATTGGCTATTAAGGTCTAATGTTTGCAATCCACTACAATCTTAGTGAAAAAAGAAGCATCTAATCAATGTCAAGCCAGCAAAGTCAAGCGATCGTTCTCCAGTTTTACAAAGCTTTCGATAATCGGAATATTGACCAAGCATTAGCACTTCTCGCCTCCAATTTTGTTGCTCACATGGCTGGTGTCCCTGAACCCCTCGACGGCGAAGGTTTTAAACAGTTCGGTATGGCGTTCTACTTAGCCTTTCTCAATGGTCAACACACATTTGATGAAGTGATTGTTGAAGGCGATAAAGTTGTCACTTGTGGGACGTTCACAGCTACACATTTGGGTGACTTTCAAGGTATTCCCCCAACTCTTAAGCAAATAAAATTATCAATTATGCACCTTGATCGCGTTGAGAACGGCAAAATCGTGGAGCATTGGGGACAAGGTGACGCGCTGGGATTAATGCAACAGTTGGGTATTGTTTTTCTACCAGGTCCCACACTTGTCCGGCATATCATTAAAAAGCTTTTAGCCAAGCCGTTTAAAAAGCGCTAGAGAGAGAAAAAGTAACATAAATTGCGGTAGTTATTGCGGCATAACATATTCATGAATTCATCAAATATCAACAAATAGGATTCCAAAATGTACACAACATCTCAACCCGATCCCGTCCGCTTAGAAATCTTCAAAAACCTCTATCAATTTATTGCCGAACAAATGGGGATTGTTCTCCAAAATACGGCAGCATCTGTGAATATTAAAGAAAGGCTAGATTTCTCCTGTGCTATTTTTGACGCTTCTGGATTATTAGTTGCTAATGCCCCCCACATTCCTGTACATTTAGGCTCAATGAGTGAAAGTGTCCGCAGTTTAATTAATGATAAAAGCGACACTATAAAACCAGGAAATGTGTATTTATCTAACAATCCCTATAATGGGGGAACGCATCTTCCTGATGTGACTGCGATTACTCCTGTTTTTGACGAAGACGGAAAACAAATTATTTTCTATGTAGCTTCTCGTGGACACCAAGCTGATATCGGTGGAATTACTCCGGGTTCAATGCCTCCCCACAGTACCACAATAGAAGAGGAAGGAATTCTCTTTGATAATTTTCTCTTAGTTGAGGAGGGAAATTTTCAGGAAACCGTAGTACGAGAGTTACTCTTAAATCATCCTTATCCTGCTCGTAACCCTGACCAAAATCTAGCTGATTTTAAAGCACAAATTGCCGCCAATGAAAGAGGAGTTCAAGAACTCGGTAAAATGGTTAAGCAATACGGACTTGAGACTGTCCAAGCTTATATGAAATTTGTGCAGGATAATGCTGAGGAGTCAGTCAGAAAGGCAATTGATGTTCTCAGTGATGGCTCATTTATTTATGAAATGGATAATAAGGCGCAAATTCAAGTTAAAGTGAATATAGACCGAAAAAATCGCAGCGCTACCATTGATTTTACTGGGACTTCTAAACAACTCAATAGTAACTTCAATGCTCCCAAAGCCGTCACTCAAGCTGCAGTTTTGTATGTTTTCCGGACTCTGGTTGATGATAATATTCCCCTGAATGCCGGGTGTCTGAAGCCTCTAGAAATTATTATTCCTGAAGGTTGTATGCTTAACCCAACCTATCCGGCAGCAGTTGTAGCAGGTAATGTAGAGACTTCTCAAATCATTGTCGATGCTTTGTATGGTGCTTTGGGTGTGATGGCTGCTTCTCAAGGAACAATGAATAATTTTACCTTTGGTAATGAGCGGTATCAATACTATGAAACCATCTGCGGTGGTTCCGGGGCGGGGGCTAATTTTGATGGTACCGATGCAGTACAAACCCACATGACGAACTCCCGCTTGACCGACCCAGAAGTTTTAGAAACCCGTTATCCTGTACAAGTAGAAAGCTTTTGTCTTCGTCCGGATAGCGGGGGTAAAGGAAAACATTGCGGTGGTAATGGGGTTATCCGTCGCATCCGGTTTTTAGAACCCATGACAGCTAATATTCTCTCTAATCATCGGTTTGTTCCTCCCTTTGGATTAAATGGTGGAGAAGCCGGACTTGTAGGACGCAACTCGATAGAACGTCAGGATGGAACCCAAGAGATTTTAGAGTTTCCAGCAACAGTAGAGATGAAGCCTGGGGATGTTTTTGTGATAGAAACCCCTGGAGGAGGAGGATTTGGTAAAGTCTCCTGAGTTTTGAATCAACAAATGTGATAGTAGCTTTTCTTCTTCTGGGCTTGTTAGTAATCTTGCCTCGAATTGCTGCAAATAAAACTACTCCCCCAGAAGTAAGATAATTTTTAGCACAGTGCAGCTATTTGATATATTGAAAGTGGGTATTCCACCTACTTGATGTACTCTTTGAAGTTTTGTATTTGAATTTCAAAAGAAAAAAAACATCAAAAATATCTCTATATTGAGAGGCGAAGATATCAATTAATTCTGGAGTGCCCGCACAACGACTACAGATCACGCCTCGTTAAATAAAATCTCCTTGCACAGTTAAACAATGAACAACTTATTTGGTCATTGGATCAGCGCCTTCAGAAAGAATTCGCTGTGGCTGGTTCTCTCTATGTTGCTGCCAACACTTGGGTTTGGTAAATCTGCCATAGCCGCAGAGCGAATTTATGCATCATATTCAGCCTTTGAGCGTTCGATATCTGTCACTGCTTTGGAAAACTACGCCAGAAACGGTGTCCTTGACGACGACTTGGTAGTTTATAGGCAATATCTGAAAAAAGAACAGCTTCAGCAGTTGCGGCATGCGTTGCTGACTCCGATTAAGGTAAATCCCGTCGCGGTGTCGCAATTTCTTTATACACCACAAGGAGAATTTCTGCTGCAACGGTTGGGAGAAGTGATTAAAACCGAATCTCGTCAACCAAAACCAGGATTTCACGCCTTACGAGGGGCGCTTATTTTAGCTTCCACTGAACCAGGAGGCTTAACGTTATTGAATTTGTTGCGTAAGTATCCGAGCCCCAATATTTATATAGATTTGTCAAGAACTTTGGGAATGGCTGCGGAACTAGAAAAACTGGTTAATGAAACAAATCGAGCTGTTACAGCAGTTTCTCAAAAGTCAAATGTCGAAGCTGCCACAATTAGACTACCGCTAGACTCCCAATTGCCAGATTTACGGCGTAAAGGACGGTTCATATCGCAAAAACAGACGCTGAAGTTTTTCGATTCACTACGCAAACGGTTTTTGTTGACTGATGTTTACCTTCCTAACGTTCAAAGTCGCGTCCCTGTAATCATCATTTCTCACGGTTTGGGTTCAGACAGCAGTAACTTTGAATATCTAGCCACTCATTTAGCTTCTCACGGGTTTGCTGTTGTTGTTCCCAATCATCCTGGGAGTGACACCAAACAATTGCGATCGCTCTTCAATGGAAGTACAAGTGAAGTAGCACAAGCCGATGAATTTAAGAACCGACCTCTCGATGTAAAATATATTCTTGATCAGCTCCAAGAACTTAGCAGAACGGATGCACGTTTTAAAGGTCGGCTCAACCTGCAAAGAGTCGGAGTGTTTGGTCAATCCTTCGGTGGGTACACAGCTTTAGCCTTGGCGGGTGCAAAGATTAACTTTGGACAACTCCAAAAAGACTGTCAACCAAAAGCACTCAAAAATACTTGGAATCTCTCTTTACTGCTTCAATGTCATGCACTCGAATTGCGTAGCAACAACCCTAAGGAATATCACTTTCGAGATGAGAGAATCAAAGCGATCATTGCGGTGAACCCAATGACCAGCAGTATCTTTGGAGAAGCTGGTTTAAGCCAAATTCAAACTCCAGTCATGATTGTCGCCAGCAGCGATGATACTATCGCGCCAGCTTTATACGAACAACTTTTGCCTTTCTCTTGGATAAAGAATTCACAAAAGTATCTAGCAGTACTTCGGCGTGCAACCCACTTTTCCATTATTGGTAATGGTAAGGGTAGCGCCGAACAAGTATCTTTACCTTCGGAGGTGGTTGGGTATAATCCAAGTGTTGCACAACGTTACATGAATGTTTTGAGCGTGCCTTTCTTTGAAACTTACGTTACACGAACGCCAGGATACGCTACCTACCTCAACGCCGCCTACGCTAAAGTTATTTCTGGTCGCTCAGGTGGTTTGAGTTTCATTCAGTCCTTGACGCGCACCGAGTTAGCACAAGCGAAGAGATGATGAGTAATGCTCTTGCAAAAGTCAATTACTATGAAAATTAAACCACAGATGGACACAGATGGACACAGATGAATTATCTGCGTGCAATGCTTTGTGCATCTGCGGTTATAATTTATAACTTATATGCAAGGATATGCAAGGTTTCCTCAATCTCAATAAACCATTTGACTGGACTTCCCACGACTGTGTGGCGAAGACACGTAAACTTTTGCGCCTCAAGCGCGTGGGACACGCTGGAACTTTAGATCCAGCAGCCACAGGAGTGTTACCCATCGCCGTTGGTAAAGCAACTCGCTTGTTGCAGTATCTTCCCGGAGAAAAAGCTTACAAAGCGACAATTCGCTTGGGTGTGCGTACCACAACCGATGATTTGGAAGGCGAAATCATCGCCTCGCAACCTTGCACTAAGTTGAGTTTAGACGCGGTGAAATCAGCACTGGAAAAATTTGTTGGCAAAATCGAGCAAATTCCACCGATTTACAGCGCCATTCAAGTCCAAGGCAAACGCCTGTACGAGTTAGCACGTAAAGGGGAAGATGTAGAAGTGCCAGCACGGATAGTGGAAGTTTTCCAAATTGAAATTTTGGACTGGCGAGAAAAGGAGTTTCCGGAAGTGGATGTGGCGATCGCCTGTGGTGCGGGGACATATATTCGGGCGATCGCCCGTGATTTAGGGACAGTCTTACAAACTGGTGGAACTCTCGCTGCTTTAACACGAACACAAAGCAGTGGGTTTGACTTAACAGATAGCATCACCTTGACCGACTTGGAAGCGAAGGTGCAAGCTGGGACATTTCAACCCACTCCCCCCGATGCAGCCTTACAGCATCTTCCTTTTATTACCTTAAGCGCAACTCAAGCACAGAAATGGTGTCAAGGTCAGCGCATTTGTGTTACTCTCAATGTTGTAGAAATCTTACGAGTTTACGATGAAGATGGGCGCTTTTTGGGAATCGCTAAACTGGTAAATTCAGATACAAACCAGCTACTAATTCCTGAAATGGTGTTCGAGCCTATCTAAATTATCTATGCTTATGACAAGATTCCGCTACCAAAAGCCATTTCAGGACTAATTGCTTATACATTGCGACTGTTTTTATGTATGCATTTGTGGCATCTATATGTGCCTGTACAGCTTCTTGATATAATAAACTGGCTTGAGGATTTTGCTGTTGTAAAGTTTTCATTGCTGTAATAAGTTCTGAAGAGCGTGCGTAGTCCTGTAGGAATTTATTGTACTCTTCAATGAACTGCTCGTATTCTTCAAAGCTTTTATGCATAACTCTCCAGTAGATTAATTTCTTTGCAAGGGGGCAAAACTAGCGTAGCTAGTTTTGCCCGCCAATATATCTATTTTTGGAATTAATTTAATATTAAATGTG
>NZ_CAWMYC010000055.1:0-8517 GCF_963872035.1 Scytonema sp. HK-05 | reverse complement strand
GGTGAAGCAATTCCTCAAGATAAGCCGACTCGTGGAAAGAGGAAGCCCAAGAAGTAATTCTTGGAATCCCCCGCTACACCCGCAAGGGTTAGCGGTGGGAGGATGTCAAGAGACTTACAAGCCTGTTCCCTGTTCCCTGTTCCCTGCTATAGTGCGGGAGGATGTTACGGATTTGCTGCCGCAAAAGTATTACATTGTGCAGGATTACCCGTCTGAATGCCCCGCTGAAACCAACGAACTCGCTGGGCTGAACTACCGTGGGTAAAAGACTCTGGGGTAACATACCCTTTTGCCTGACGTTGCAAACGATCATCCCCAATACTGCTGGCAGCATTGAGTGCCTCTTCAATGTCGCCTTGTTCCAGGATTTGGCGCGAACGATTGGCATGATGTGCCCAAATGCCAGCAAAACAGTCCGCCTGTAACTCTTGCCGGACTGAAAGTTGATTTGCCTGTACTCGATCAACTTGACGCTGCATTGCGTGAACTTGATCGGAAATACCCATGAGATTCTGGACATGATGCCCAACCTCGTGAGCAATCACATACGCTTGGGCAAAGTCTCCTGGTGCCTGGTATCGATTCTTCAGATCCTGATAAAAGCTTAAGTCAATGTAGAGCTTTTGATCGGCGGGGCAATAGAATGGACCAACCGCTGATCGCGTAAAGCCACAGGCAGACTGCACCGCATCAGAATAGAGAACTAACTTAGGCTCTACATAAGTCTGTCCTCTTTGCCGAAACAAACTTTGCCACGTATCTTCGGTATCTGCTAGGACAACCGAAACAAAATCAGCCATGCGATCGCTCGCCGCAGAAGGTTGTGTTTGAGGAGACTGCGAGTAAGGGCTGTCGCTCGGCGCTTGTTGTTGCTCCCAAAGAACACTGGGATCGCCGCCCAAGAGGGTAACAATCACTGACAAAATGATGGCTCCAATGCCACCCCCCACTACAGGAGCCGAAATCCGACTTCCGCGCCTGTCCTCAACATTGGTGCTTCTACGACCGAATTCCCAGCGCATAACCAAGAGTCTCCAAACTACTTAACCTGGCAAAAGTGAACAAAGTGCAATTGCTTTCGGTAAGTCCAAAGGGCGAACGCACCAAAGTCAAACTTTCCATAATTCACCAAAAATATTAATGATTTCATTCATCAAAATCCTCTGCCAGAGGGACAGCACTTATTTGATAGGCACTCCTACTTAGGAAAGGCTATGTCATAGCGGCGGTGATACGATCAAAGCAATCGCCTTCTACTGATATGTATCGAACCTTTATCCCTGGCATTGCTCCACTCACAGTTCAGCCTGAACCCTCCTGGTGGTTTGCGTTTGTTGGCAATAAATTGCTGGTTCGCGCCGAAGGAAAGGTCAGCGAAATTCCTAAGCTCATCACTCTGGCAGAAATTGCCTTAGAGCCAGTGCGATCGCAGTTCCTAGGCACCCTGGATGGACAGCCCTGTTACTCGGCAGAACTGCCCAAGGATGCGTTAGCCCCCGATGGCTTCACGTTGCAAGGATTGCGCGAATTGTACGGAACGTTGGATGAAGACTTGTATACGCTCAGCGGTCGCGCCATCCAAATCGTGGAATGGGACCGCACTCACCAGTACTGCGGACACTGCGCAACTCCAACAACCCAATTATCTCATGAACGTGCTAAACGTTGCCCCAGCTGTGGACTCGTGAATTATCCTCGCCTCTCGCCTGCGATTATTGTTCTGGTTTCTCGGGGTGAAGAACTGTTGTTAGCTCGCGCCCCTCGGTTTCCACCGGGGATGTACAGCGTGCTCGCTGGCTTCGTGGAACCGGGAGAATCGTTGGAAGAGACGGTGGTGCGCGAAGTCCGCGAGGAAGTAGGAATTGAGGTCAAAGATATTCGCTATTTTGGCTCGCAACCCTGGCCGTTTCCCAACTCACTGATGATTGGATTCACAGCCACTTATGCAAGTGGTGACATTGTCATCGAACCGCAAGAATTAGTAGAGGCAGGCTGGTTTAGTAAGCACAACTTACCGCAAATTCCTCCTAAGTTGAGTATTGCCCGCAAGCTGATCGACTCGTTTGTGCTTTGAGTCCATCCACCTTTATCTGGGGTGTGGTGAAAAATTTAATTTATGGTTCAAACAATTATTGTTTTTGTGATCATTGGGGTGATTATCACTGGCATCTTAGTCAGTCCCATCTTAATTAAACAACGAAGAAACCGTCTTAAACATCGTCCTTTTCCCCCACTTTGGAATGCGATTATTGAGAATAATCTTCCCGTTTATGTCCATCTTTCTCCCGCTGAACGCCGACGGCTTCAGGGACATATTCAAGTATTTTTAGCGGAAAAACAATTTATTGGGTGTGGAGGATTGCAGGTAACGGAAGAAATGAAATTGGCGATCGCTGCTGTCGCCTGTTTGCTCCTGCTCAACGAGCGAGGAGAATACTTCCCTAAACTTCGTTCAATTCTGATTTATCCCAGCACTTATTTTGTTAATGAAACTGTTGCCACCGGGAATTATATTGTTGAGGAAAGGCGTGTGGCAAGACTGGGGGAATCCTGGACTCATGACCAAGTGATATTGTCTTGGGAACAGGTACAACAAGACACTCTCGACTGGAGGGATGGACATAACGTTGTGCTTCATGAATTCGCCCACCAGTTAGATCAAGAGGATGGTAGAGCTGAGGGTGTTCCTATTTTGCAACGAAAATCAGATTATGCCATATGGGCTAAGGTGATGACAGAAGAATATCAACAACTGTGCAATGATGTTCAACGAGGCATAAAAACCGTAATGGATAGCTACGGCGCTACTAATCCCGCAGAATTTTTTGCCGTAGCAACTGAAACATTCTTTGAAAAACCACAGCAATTGCTGAAGAACCATCCGGCACTTTATGAGCAACTGCAACGCTACTATCAACTAGATACTGTGCAATGGGTTTAGACATTCAGTAGATCACAAAGTTTTTTACAGTTCACTCATGTTCTGTAAAACACTTCATGGTCAAATTCTAAGGATTTGCTAGCGCAAAAGTATCGCATTGTGCAGGATTACCCGTCTGAATGCCTCGCTTAAACCACCGGACTCGCTGGGCTGAACTACCGTGTGTAAAAGACTCTGGGGTAACATACCCTCTTGCCTGACTTTGCAAACGATCATCCCCAATACTGCTGGCAGCATTCAGCGCCTCTTCAACGTCGCCTTGTTCAAGGATCTGCCGCGAGCGATTGGCATGGTGTGCCCAAATGCCAGCAAAACAGTCTGCCTGTAACTCCTGCCGGACTGAAAGTTGATTCGCCTGTACTCGGTCAACTTGACGCTGCAATGCATGAACCTGATTGGAAATGCCCATGAGATTCTGGACATGATGTCCAACTTCGTGAGCAATCACATACGCTTGGGCAAAGTCTCCCGGTGCCTGGTATCGATTCTTCAGATCCTGATAAAAGCTTAAGTCAATGTAGAGCTTTTGATCACCGGGGCAATAAAACGGACCAACCGCTGATCGCGTATAGCCACAGGCAGACTGCACCGCACCCGAATAGAGAACTAACTTCGGCTCGACATACGTCTGTCCTCTTTGCCGAAACAAACTCTGCCACGTATCCTCAGTATCCGCTAGGACAACGGAAACAAAATCAGCCATGCGATCGCTTGCGGCAGAACGTTGTGTTTGAGGAGACTCCGGGTAGGGGCGATCGCTCGGCGCTTCTTGTTGCTCCCAAAGTACACTCGGATCGCCGCCCAAGAGGGTAACAATCACTGACAGAATGATTGCTCCAATGCCACCCCCCACTACAGGAGCCGAAATCCGACTTCCGCGCCTGTCCTCAACATTGGTGCTTCTACGACCGAATTCCCAGCGCATAACTAGCGAGTCTCCAAACTACTCAACCTGGCAGAAATGTTAGTGAGCTAGGTGCGATAGCAGCCAAGCTAGACCTTGCATCATTCACCAAAAATATTAATCATTCCATTCATCCAAATCATCTGTCACAGGGACAGCACTGATTTGATAGACAGTCCTACTTAGGGAAGGCTATATCGTAGTCCAATTCATTCCCGTCTCATCCATACCTGTGCTGTTCTTGACCAGGCAATCTGGCAGGCTCTTGCTCAGTACAGACATTTTAGAGCAAGGGGGTCAGCAACCGAGATACTCTCACGGCTAACTTGAACCATAGAGGTTTTCTATCGTACTCAGATAGATCAACAGCAACAGAGACAGCCAAGTCATCTTGTAACATTTTCTCCAGACTTTGGACAAAGTGAGGATCAGCAACAAATCCCATCACTTCAAAGTTGAGAAAGAACGAGCGATTATCCAGGTTGACAGTTCCTACCCCTGCCATGTCCTGATCGATGAGCATGATTTTCTGGTGCATGAACCCATTTTTGTAGCGATACAGCTTAATAGCGATCGCCTCCATTTCAGTGTAGTACGAGAAAGAACATAGATAAACAAATAAGTGATCCGGTCGGTTTGGTAAGATAATTCGCACATCTACACCGCGCATCGCTGCTAGTTTCAAGGCAGTTAGGGTTGACTCATCCGGCACAAAATAAGGAGTGGCAATCCACAGGCGAGTCTGCGCTTGATTGATAGCATTCACGAAAAAAAGGTTACAGGCTTTTAGCCGATCTGCTGGTCCGGTAGGAAGTACCAAGGCGGTTTGGTTGGTTTCCCGATTTACTTTAATCTGCCAGTTAACATCGAGAACTTTTCGAGTTGCCCAGTACCAATCTCGCAGAAAGGAATTTTGCAGACTTTGTACAGTGGGACCTTGCAGCATCATATGGGTATCACGCCAAGGACTGAGGCGAGGATTTTTTCCCAAGTATTCGTCACCAATATTCAGACCACCCACAAATGCTGTTTCACCATCTACCACTAGAATCTTGCGATGGTTGCGGAAATTGAGCTGGAAACGATTGCCTCTGCCTTTGGTGGTGTGGAATGCACTCACGTGAATGCCATTTTTGCGCAGAGACTTGATATAGGAGCGAGATAGTTTGTTTGAACCAATTTCATCGTAGAGAAAGTAGATGCGTACTCCTTGGTTTGCTTTGGCAATCAACGCTTCCTTAAAATCGTTACCTGCCTGGTCATCATTAACGATGTAGGATTGTAGTAGAATATAATCGCTAGCTTCTGCGATCGCTTTCAACATCGCCTCATAAGTTTGCTGACCATCAATTAGCAATTGAGCTGCATTACCTGATGTAAAGGGAATTCCTGTAAAAGCCTCAGCAAGTGGTTGCAGACCTGCTAATTTCTTTGGTGGTGCGACCTTAAATTTAGCAATTTCAGTGTAGGTTTCACGAACAAGCTTATGGTGTTGGGCGTAAACTGAACGCAGGGCTTCAGCATATCCATGAAATTTAGTTCTTCCTAAAATCCAATATAATGGAATAGCTAGCCAGGGAAAGGTGATCAGAGAAATTCCCCAGGCGATCGCCCCTTGAGAAGAACGCACATTCATCACCGCATGGGCAGCATGCAAAATTCCCAAGCTATGAACAACAACTACTGTAGCTGCACTAAGAAGGGCTAAAACACCGCTATCTACAAGCATCTTAAATTTTTATTGAGTATCGATATAAGAAAATTCTGCCAGTAAAGGTTTGTGATCGGACGAAGAAACATAATCTAACACTTTAGCACTGGCTTTCTTTTCACTGAGTCCTCGGTAAAAGATATAGTCTAGAGGAGGTGATAACAGAAATCGTTTAATTTTCTTGCTTTCATGGGGTGCAAAAACGACTGGTGCTAACCCCAAACGAGTAACCGCTTGTTCAAGCAAAGCAGCTCTTTTTCGACTCCAGGTATTGAAGTCTCCTGAAAATATAACAGGACCATGATGTGTAGATAAGGCAAACTCTAACTCATGGAGTTGTGTTTTGAATTTGTTTAAATCCACAAAATTGATGAAATGACTATTGATAACTAACAGAGTTTCTCGTTTATTAGATAACGGATACTCCGTAATGAGGGAAACCTTAGGAGTTTTAACAATCGGTTCATGATGTTTAGTGAGAATCGCTCTGCTGGTGAGTGGACTGATTTTAGCTGCCGTTAAAATTCCAGAATAAGTCTGATGATGAGCATCGATAAAATTAGGGGCAAAATTCCAACTCATTTCTCTCAATTCAGCGGCATGTTCTGCATCCATTCTCAAGCGAACTTCTTGCAAAAAGATAAGCTCTGGTTTGTATTGTTCAAGAATGGCTAAAAAATCTTTAATCCAAATTTTGTCATGATTTTTCTTCGCAATATTCCAACTCAACACTTTAATTGATGTACTATTGAGTTCTGTTTGAAGAACATGGCTTCTATCAATTGTGGATTCTTGTGTCCGAATGAATCTATACGATGGAACAAATTTTCTTGCAAAAGTGTCTGCGTGTTCTTTGAAATCAAGCATTACTACTCCCTTCCCAGTCTAAAATTACCTAAATTTCTCTAACTCTTACCTCTGTGTCCTCTGCGCCTCTGCGGTTTTTTAATTAAGTAATCTTCGGGCGGGAAGCGAGTAAAAGTTGACTGGGCTTTCTATAGCTTAACGCTATTAGATAGTCAAGAGAGCCTATCACATTGGAGGATGTTGGGTAATATTGTATCTACTTCCATCATGCTCTTGAATCAAGAATTATCCTTGCTGAGATAAATCCATGAAATTTGCCAGCTTATAAACAATCCGCGCACCGACATTGCCATCCCACTCAGCATCACCAACTTCGCAGACATCAAAACCAATAATTTTTCTACCGCTATTAACCAACTCACGGAACAGACAAAAAGCTTGCTCCAATTCCAGTCCTCCAGGAACAGGAGTCCCTGTACTCTGACAGAATTTTGGATCAAGACCATCGACATCAAAGCTAATGTAAACGTACTCGGGCAAATGAGCGATAATTTCTCGGCATAAATCAATCCAAGTCGTTCCAGAGTAGAGCTTTTGTTTAATTGCTGGGTCGTAATAAGCAACAATTCGAGCATTCGATTCGTTAATCATTTGCACTTCATCATGAGAAATATCACGCAACGCTACCTGCACTAACTTGGAAATTTGCGGTAGCTTCATCGCATTAAACATAATGGACGCATGGGAAAACTCAAATCCCTCATAGGCATCGCGTAAATCTGCGTGTGCGTCAATGTGCAAAATACCGTAGCTTGCGTATTTAGCTGCTAATGCTTGATAATAACCTAAAGGTGAACTGTGATCCCCACCAATAACTGCGACTCGCTTACCATTGTTAATTGCTTCCTGACACTGTTCAAACAGCCATTGATTCACCTGTTGACAAGCTTGATTAATTTCTGTCAAGACAGGTGTTAAATCTGGTGTTTCTGTCAGTGGTTTACCTTGCTCTAGTCGTTTGATAATTTTTGCCGCTAAGGCGCGATAGTATTTGTTCTTCTCTAAAATATCCTGGGGAATTTCCACCATGAAAATTCCCTGTTTCCATCCATCAGGATGATCGAAATCGAACAAATCCAGTTGCGGCGAAGCATCCAAAATCCGCTGTGGTCCGTTGGCGGTACCTGCGCCATAGGAAACGGTCACTTCCCACGGTACACCAAAGACAATCAAGTTTGCCGACTCGTAATCGAACGGCAAACCCAAGAGGTTGCCATTGATTTGACCTACGCCGCTGGGATTATAGTCTTGGAGTTGATTACTCATGGATCGTCTTCTGGATTTACGTGGGTAGACAGCACGCCGCCTGGTGGATACCTGCATTGTAGTAGCGCAGGTTATGCTATGGCTGCAAATTGCGCTGCTTTATTATGAACTACCCCGCCGCTCCCGGCGGACGGGGTTTCACCCGGTTCCGCCCCGTGGCTGGATTTTTGTCTCCTCGCTTGCCCAAGTTGCTTCATCGATCCGGTATTCTTGGGTTTACTGGTCTTTGAAGTAGAGCTTAGACATCCGAGACTGTCGAGGCTAGTTCCTAACCCCGGTTGTTGATTGGTCACAACATTGTACATCACCCAAAGCGCTGCCACTATCACGTGGTATTTCAAATCCACAATCCGGGCAGGCATGGTGACGATTTGATAACTCTGCCCATTCTTTATGAACCGCTCCACATTTTGGGCAGCGCTGGGATGGCTTGATTTCCCTTGTAGGTAGTATGACCATCAGTCCACCTTTCGCCTCAATCTTGTGTGTAGAGACGCCCTGCTAGGGCGTCTCTACTCTTGTTCAAAGTGCTAAAACCAACTGAAAGGATGGATTTGTTGAGTCCTGCTTTTTGTTTCTTTCGTTTACTACCTTTTTTCGCCTTTTTCGTCATCCCTTTCGTATTAAGTTCCAAGGGATAGCCGATGTCATAACGACTTGCAATTTCTGAGGTAACTTTATGTTGCCAATCTCGACGTTGAGTTCCAGCTTTGCGTTGTAGTTTTGCAACACGCCTGTTCACTTTCTTCCAACGTTGAGACGCCTTGATTTTCTTATCTAGTGGGGGTTCGGGGGCTATAAGACCCGCGCTATAATCTTCGATTTAGC
>NZ_CAWMYC010000054.1:0-9443 GCF_963872035.1 Scytonema sp. HK-05 | reverse complement strand
AGAGCGCCAAGAATGGAGGTTATTTATTTAGTGCAGCTTCACATTAAATTGGTATAAAAAAGGACTGATAGAAAATCACGTGAGTGTCATAAGCAGGGGCAAATATGTAGCTCAAAAGTTTGATGATACCTATTTTTGAGCATATTGCCCCTGGTATTAGTTAATTTAATGAAAGGCAGCAGTCAAAACTGCAAAAAATCACAAAACCCCAAAAAGGGCTTATTGCATACTGCGGGCGATCGCCACTAATTCATCTCGACTGACTCCGCTAGGAGTGGTGATTTGAAATAGCATATCCCCTTCTTGCCACTGGATCTGTCGTGCCTGGGGGTTTTGATCCCATCGCATCCCATCAATAGAGCCTTCTTGATGGGAAATTGGCTCCCATGCTCCCTCGACATACTGCCCAGTCCTGTTACCAATTTGAATCAACTCAATCTTCGCACTAGCACCCACAGGACTTTTGCCAGGTTTTTGCAAAGCTGGCTCCTGCTGCGATATGATTGGCTTCTTTGACCAGAGCCAAGTTACACTTTTGCCCTTTGCGGTACTCCCTGTAGGTGCAAAAAAGATGGGACCAAATAATGGTTCTCCATCCAACCTTTGTTGAGCAATCAGGATCAAAGCCTTAGTTTGAGGATTTTCATAAGGCAAAACCACAAGATTTGGGTTAGGAGAACCGACATCTTGTAAGACAAAGCCAGTGGGTAGATAAGTAGGCTCCTTCAAGTCAAAACCTCTTTCTATCTCCATTTCTCTAACAGTTTTAGTGTTTCGGAACTCCTGTTCTATCTGTCGCCTCTCTTTTGCTGTATCGGATACGACCTTCGGCGTTCGACCTGTAGATGTAATACTATCGCTGCTAGTACGGATGAAATGTTCAAAGATTGTCTGTGCTAGAGAGCGCAACGACGGTGTCGATATGACTACGACTGATGAAATAGCGATCACAGCCATTGCAGCTATAGAAAATCGGTGAATAGGACGAGAACGTAACACAGCTAACTTCATAGTTCTGGTTCCTTGTATGAGTAGGTTTAGAGATGGAGAAAAGCGCAACCTGTTTTGCTGAGTTTCTGGCAACTCCTCAGTTTTCTGATTTGGAAAAACCTCAGAAGCGTCCACCACATTCGCTCCCAGCAATCGTGTTTCTAGTTCGGCTGCAAAAGTAGGATCTGGCTGGACTTCATCAGAGACAGCGGCTAGCATTGCAGCTAAGTCCATTTCAGATTGTGATAAGCTCGGTGGTGCAGAGACACTCTCTCCAGCAAGTTGAGCAGTGAGGAATGTGTCTAAGTCCTCAGCTATCTGCATTTCGTGACTTTTTGGGTGGTTCTCAGGTGTCATTGCTCTTCTCCTTTTGCATGAGGAGCCAGGTATTGTTGCAAATCAGCTATGGCTCGATAAATCAGCATTTTCACTGCTGCCTCGCTCTTTCCCATCACCTGACCAACTTCAGCGGTACTCAAGCCTCCAAAGATTCTTAGGGCAACGGCTTCAGCTCGATCTGGAGTCAGAATAGTCTTGACACATTGAGCAATTTGCTCTAGCTGCAACTGTCGGTCAATTTCTTCGTCTATTGGGGGACAGGGAGACGGTAACTGGTCAACAACTGTTAATGGCAGTGTTTCGCGGTTGTGACGAAAGTGATCGGCTGCTTTCCTACGGGCTATGCCCATCAGCCAAGCAGCAAACGATCCGCGACCTTGGTAACTGGTCATCGACTCCTTTGCCGCCAGAAAAGTTTGAGTCGTCAAATCTTGAGCATGGTGTACATCTCCAACTCGCATGAAAAAGTAGCTGTAGACATTTTTCAAATGACGGCGATAGAGTTCGGCGAAAGCAGAAGGATTGTGTTTGGCATCAATTGCCAAAATGTTGTCTGGTTTTGTCGAAACCTCCGGATGGAGACGTTGCCTGGGAATAGAAGATTGAGGATTATTCATCCAGGATGTCCTACATAATGATGTAGATGCGTCTTTTACACGCTTCATATAATCAGTCGTAGTAGGACGCTAATTCGTAACAGGTAAATCCCAATAAATTCCAAGAACATCCATGTGTGGTAGGGTTGTCCTAAGTGCAAAATCCTATTTGCATTCTTGGTGACAACATTCTCCCCAACTTAAAATGGCTAACATCGTCAAACAGCCGTGTGATGAGGGAGTGATTCGCTCGGCACCATGCACTGACCCTTGTTCTAGAAATGTTGGACGGTGGGTGCTAGCAGCAACAATCCTCGGTTCGAGCATGGCGATGATTGATGGTACTGTTGTCAATGTCGCACTTCCAGTATTGCAATCAGAGCTAAATGCAACCACTACCGACGTGCAGTGGATTGTTGAGTCTTATGCACTGTTTCTTGCTGCTTTAATTTTGGTTGGTGGATCATTAGGCGATCGCTTCGGACGGCGGCTCATCTTTGCCTGCGGTGTTGCTCTCTTCGCCTTAGCCTCAGTATGGTGCGGACTGTCGCCAAATGTGAATCAGCTTATCATTGCTAGGGCAGTTCAGGGAATTGGTGGTGCGTTGTTAGTTCCAGGAAGTTTAGCAATCATCAGCGCCTCATTTAGCGAACAACAGCGCGGACAAGCCATTGGAACTTGGTCAGGTTTCACAGCCATCACCTCAGCACTTGGTCCCGTTCTTGGCGGTTGGTTAGTTGAAAATGTTTCTTGGCGCTGGATATTTTTTCTTAATGTTCCCCTAGCTGGCATCGTACTGGGTATTTTGTTTTGGCGCGTACCAGAAAGCCGCGATGAAGAGTCTGCAAGACTGGACTGGTGGGGAGCAGCTTTAGTAACTCTCGGCTTAGGGGTGATTGTCTACGGACTCATCGAATCGTCTCACTTAGGATTATTCCATCCTCTGGTTCTAGGTTGCTTAGCAGTTGGCGCACTCAAGATGAGTGCGTTTATTTTTGTTGAGGCGAACAACCGCGCCCCGATGATGCCATTATCTTTATTCAAATCGCGCACCTTCAGCGGTGCAAATTTGCTCACACTGCTGCTTTATTCAGCCTTGGGCGGGGTGTTTTACTTTCTTCCGTTCAATCTCATTCAAGTGCAACACTACTCGGCTACAGCGGCTGGTGCGGTCTTCTTGCCGTTTATTGTAATCATGTTCTTCCTTTCACGTTGGTCTGGCGGGTTGGTGAGTCGTTACGGCGCAAAACTCCCCTTGACAATTGGTCCGATAATTGCTGCTCTTGGATTTGCTTTGTTTGCTGTGCCAGGAATTGGCGGTAGTTACTGGACAACATTTTTCCCTGCCATAGTCGTTTTAGGTTTGGGTATGGCAATTAGCGTTGCCCCCTTGACAACAACGGTGATGGGTGCTGTTAAGCAACGACAAGCTGGTATTGCTTCCGGAATTAACAATGCTGTTGCTCGCACTGCTGGCTTGCTGGCGATCGCCATTTTCAATATCTTTGTTTTCAATACTTTCAATCGCAGCCTCAATCAACGTTTAGCAACGTTGAACATACCGCCTGAAGTTCAGAAACTGTTGGATGAACAGCGTATCAAGCTAGCGGGTGCTGAAGTTCCTGCTGGTGTGAGTGTTGAGGTGAGTGGAAAGATAAGACAGGCGATCGCTCTTGCATTTGTAGATAGCTTTCGCTTGGTGATGTTTATTGCTGTTGGGTTGGCGTTGGCAAGTGCGATCGTTGCCTTTGTAATGATTGGGAGAAATAAAAGGCAGATACAGCAACAGTAAGGATGAATGGTGCATTACCCTCGGCTCATTGCTTTCTTCTTCACAAATTGCTCAAGTTTTTTTCTATACTGAAAGTGTAAAAGGGAAATAAGCTTTGCAAAGAAGAATTAGCGGAAGCGATCGCTTCGGAGGTGGCAAATATGATGAGAGCCACAGTATTATTAGTAACACTTCTAGTCTTTACACCTGCTACTGTTTTGGCACAACAAGAAAAGCAATCAACTCATTATTTAACAGTAACAACCGGGCAAAAACTAGAATCTGAGAAATTATTACGGATACGTGTTAACCAGCAAATTCAGAAATTTAATACAGTCGTTAAGCAGGCACTTAGAGAAACACAAGAGATCAAGCAGTTTAGCACACCATACTTAGTCGAATTCCAAAGGAGAAATGAGGATATACAACGCCGCCGAGATTTTATACGTCCCAGCGGTATTTAAGGTGTTTTTTGACATTTTATTTCAACTTTTTTCGTCTGATTCATCAAATATCATCTGTTACAAATTATTCTTTACCCAACTTTTAAAAGCTCTGATTGCTTGACTTCTCCCTACACTTAAACATTGCTTTACATATTCATTCACGAGTTCAATAATGGGGATGCCGGGAAAGTTAGGACTGAAATTAGCTGCCACATATTTTCCCTGCTGTAGGAGATTAATTTGCAATCCTTGCGGCGTGTATCGCCAAAGTTCAGGCACTCCCATCATCTCATAGTTATTAAATCGAGTACGGGAAGTAATATCAATTTCTATTGCTAAATCAGGCGGTGGATCTATAGTCAAATCTATGCGATTTTTACCAATAACAGCAGCACAATTCTGAATGTAAAAGCAAGTATCTGCTTCTACTGCTTGAGTCATACGCTCATTCTTAAAGGTTGTTGAACCTAAAACCTCAAAATCAATTTCTAGTTTTTCTAAAAGGATTTTTACTAAATCTCCAATAAATTCTTTATCTTTCTCATGTTCGGGCAAGGGAACCATAATTTCTAGCCAGCCATTACTATAAGAAATGCGAGCAGCACGCTTTTCTCCCAATTCCTCTAAAATGTTTTCTAACTGCTGCCAGCTAACATCTTTAAGCAACATTTGTTGCCCTGGTTTGACAATAATTTGTTGCAGTTCTAAAAGCATATATTTCTATTGGTTCAGTAGGGTGCGTTAAAGCAACGCGTAACGCACCGAGAAATGTGATACGTTACGGCAAGTTCTGACTCTCTCAAATTTTCAAATTCTGACATAAACACACCAATAAATGGGATGCGTTACGGCAAGTTCTGACTCTCTCAAATTTTCAAATTCTGACATAGCCGCAACACATCCTACTTAATTATACAGTGACTTCTAAACCATCCTGTCTTATACTTAGGTTAAACCCAGAAACTTTGAAATCAGCGGCAATAGTTTACTACACGCCTCAACCAATGTTGCCGCAGTGGGTAAGCCAGCTATTGTCCCTTTTAAAATCTTCATAGCCGTTTTAGCTTCTTTTTGCTTCGCCTCTTCTTGGGGATTTTTCCCGGCTTCCGCTAAGGTTTTTACTTGTTCTAAAGCCTCAGCTTTATCTTCTTCGGGTAAGTCCTTCTCAGCCTCAATTGCTGCTTGCAATTGCGTCAACAATTCCTTAATTCCCGGTTTTTCTGGTTCCGCAGATGGTAACTCATTGATGGTATTTGTTACCGTACCGCTAATTTCACCTAAATTCAAAGCTTGTCCGCTTGCATTAAAATCTCCGCCGACACTGCCAATTTCAATTTTGCGGCTGGAATCATTGCTGTTAGTCATATTTTTATTCTCTAATTTATTGTCAACTTGAACATTTATAGGCTTACTTGCTAATAAGCTAATAATCTCTTTCATCTCTCCACTTTGTTGGCGATAGATGACTATCTGCTCATCTTTAGCTTTTAGTAGTGCTTTATATTTTTCTTCTCCTGCTTTCAGTCCCTGTTGATAATATTGCATCAAAATACTATGAAACTTTTCTTTATCAGCATCAATAGGCACTTCAACTTTAACAACAACTACCCCATCACCTTTGTTTTCAATACCTTTGATAGCTAATTCCGTGTCTTCGTTTTCGGCTTGCACTTTTTTGAATGCCGCATCAAAAGCTTTCCAATCTATGCCGTTGCGGAAAATTAAATCAACAGTATTTAAAACTTCTTCAAACAGCTTGGTAAATTCTCCTGATTGAAATTCGCCACTGCTGGGACGGCGTTCGCGGTCATCGCTTCTAGGCTTGGGGCGTTCCAGAAGATAGATAAAGCGACAATCTACGTTATCTAACTTAGTTGTACTTTCAATATTCCATGCTTCCACACAAGCACCAGTCATGTGAGCGCTGGTAAAATTAGTGCGGACAGCTTGAGTGAGAGTCAGGTTTGCCCACTCTAAACAAGCTCCTTGGAAAGTGGCTTCATTAATATCAGCATCTTTGAGATTTGCTTCTTTCAAATCTGCGCCTATCAGGTTAGCGCCTTTGAGGTTAGCACCAACATAGGATTTTCCTCTACCATTGCCAGTAATAAGCAATTTTAGAACAGCTAGGTTAGTTAATATAGTCTTGCCGACTCTGGCAAAGTCAAGTTTTTTTGCTTCATAAAAACGAGTGCGTGTCAGGTTTGCTTTTTTGAAATCTGTATTTTTGAGGGTTGCACCAGTAAAATCAGCATCGGTTAAATCAGCACCACGAAAGCTGGTTCCACCTGTAGCGGCGAAGTCAATAGCAACTGAGCGAACCAAGGCGTATTTTTCGTCTCCAGCCAGACCGTGCCACCCAACGTAAACGCCAAGCATCGCGACGGCGAAGCCGAAGGCGAAGGCGACGGGGGCGATGTTGAGGAAGGCGACGGCGTCGGCGCCGGCGCGGTTGATGAGGTCTCTGGCGACGTCGGGGTTGTTGACGACGTATCTGGTGAAGGCGGCGAGGACGGCGAGGACAATGGGGACGGCAAGGGCGAAGGCGACGGCGACGGCGAAGGCGATGGGGCCGGCGACGGCGAAGGCAACGGCGAAGGCGAAGGCGATGGGGCCGGCGACAGTGATGGTGAGGGCGACGGCTGCGGCGAAGACGACGGCGACATTGAGGGCGGCGAGGACGGCTGAGATGAGGGCGATGATGACGACGACGGCTACGCGGACGCCTCTGGCGGCGGGAATGTCTCCGGCGACGGTGGCACAGACCCCTCCGGCGACGGCTCCGACGACGATGACGACGACGATGACGGTGAGGGCGACGGCTCCAACTTTCAATCCTACTGCGAAACCCTTGTAGACAGTGAAGATAAAAAAGATCGCAAGCTCAACTAGGAGGGCAAAATTGATGAAATTTTGATATTCTGGAAAATAATTAAGAGTACCAGTTTGTTTTAAAGAAGATACTAACAAGTCAGCAATAAATAGTGGAAATAGTCCTGATAGTGCCGCCAGTAGCCATGAGACTATAAGCAACCCAATTGTCCAACGTCGCTGTAGACCAGCTTTAGCACCTGTGAAGTCAGCACCTATGAGAATAGAGTTGGTAAAATCAGCCCCTCTAATATCTGCCTTGCTAAAGTTTGCCCCAGTCAGGTTTTCACCTTTAAAAGAGCGACCTCGGAGATTTTGACCGGAGTAGTCTGGCGGCATAACTGGGTCAGGAAGAGGTTTTTACAAAGATTTTATACAACTTTGCTGTAGAATATTCCCGATTTGATGAAATTTTCATCGATATTACTCATAATGAGTCCACATACTTAGAACTTTGACGACTCGCTCTTCTTCCAGCACTTCATATACAAGCCGATGCTGAATATTAATTCTCCGAGAATAAGCCCCTTGCAAATCTCCTTTTAACTTTTCGTAGGAAGGAGGATTTTCATAAGGATTTTGCTCCAAAATTGCAAGAAGCTCTTCTGCTTTCGGCTTGAGTGCAGCTGCAGCAAGCTTCTTTGCATCTTTTTGTGCTCGCTTGGTAAAGCGTAATTCCCACACTACCAATCAAGCTCCTCTTTGGTCACACATTCCTCAACAGGAGTACGCATTCCTTCAAGGAGATCCTCTCGCATTCCAGGAACTTGGAGTATGTGCAATGTTTCTTGGATTGCGTTCCAGTCTTCAAGAGCAACAAGTACCGCTTGATTTTGATGACCAGTAATAATTACTGGTGTATGAGATTTTGCACTTTCATTGATGACAGCATCAAGGTGCTGTTGTGCATCGTTGATATTAATCACATCCATGATTAGAACCTCTTTTCTATCCAGTTATGACAGAAAATGGCATAAATCGCCATAATATACAGTGAGGCTAGATGCCCAAGAAAATTAGAGAGTTAAAAGCGATATTACGGAAAGCAGGTTTTGACTACCGTCCTGCACTCATGTTGCCATACATTCTGGATTCATCCACTCATACCTGATGAACCCGTTACCATTGCTGGTAAAGATGGAGACGATGCACCAAAATACTTGGAAAAACAAGTGAATCAAGTTTTGGATAAATTAGAACAAATGCAGAAGCTTAAAGAAATTAATGCGGAGGAAGAATGAATTATCACTATAGTATGCTCATTCAATGGTCAAATGAAGATAACTGCTATTTAGTCCACCTACCAGAATTTCCTTGGCAGCAATACCACACCCACGGCAAAACCTACGAAGAAGCTGCGAAACACGGACACGAAATCATTGAATCACTCATTGAATGGTATCAAGAGCACCGGAAAGCTTTGCCGGAACCCATTGCTTTACCTGAGAAGCCATTAAAAGTAGCCTAAATTTTTCGCAAGTCACTAAGAAGAGCAAGTTTTGTCAATTGTCAGCTTGTAAAATAGCAAATAAAAAAGCAGTGAGAAAGATAAAATATGACGACTAAAGAATTATTAATCCAAGAAATAGAAACTTTACCACCAGAGTTGCTGAAAGAAGCACTTAATTTTATTCGAGAAATCAAAACCAGTTATACAGAAAAACAGTCAAATAAAAATAACTTACGCGGTTCTACGGCTGAAGATTTACTAGAATTTGCAGGAAATTGGGAAGGTGATGATATTAAAGAATGTCTTCAGCTTGTTCATGATACTCGTATGCCACTAGAATTTTAAGAATGTATTTGCTTGACACCAATCATTGCACTTTTTTGATAGAAGGTGAACCAAAAGTTGTCAATCACTTTCGGGAACTAGGTAAGGTTAGACTCGCCATCAGTGCCATCGTCGCAGGTGAACTCAGATTCATGGCACAAAACTCCCAACAAAAAACTGCAAATATCATCAAAATTCGCGCATTTCTCAACAGAATAGATATTTATCCAATTGATGATGATACAGCAGAAATTTACGGAGATTTCAAGTCTGAAATTATTAAAAGATTTGCACCAAAAGAAAAGAGTAAACGCAAAACAACTCAACTACAATAAATTGGCATTGGTGAAAATGATCTGTGGATTGCTGCTACAGCTTTACGCCATTCATTAATTCTCGTTACATCAGATAGTGATTTTCTTTGAATGCGTCAAGTCAGGGAATTTCCTGTAGAAAGTTGGATTTGATTTATTTTATTTACTATGGGGAAAACAAGCACAAAATTACAAGATGCGATCGCCGTTCGCGTATCCCTTACGGGAGGCTTTGCGCGAGCGCGTGTCCGTAAGGACTCAGGGACTCACGCGAGTGCGTTCCGCATCTGAGATCAAGCCTCGAGTTGCAACAGTGAGGAGGCGAAGCCTCCAAACCCTCGT
>NZ_CAWMYC010000053.1:0-9764 GCF_963872035.1 Scytonema sp. HK-05 | reverse complement strand
AGTTAATAAAAAGCCGCCACTAAACGGCGGGGCTTTAAACCCCATTTTTCGGTAAACTATAAAAGCCGTACCAATGACGAACCGCAAGCCAGATAGCTGAAAGCAAACCTGCCAGGCTGAGGGTGAGACCACTAAATGATACTAATAATCCAAAGACAGGTAGCACAGCGCCAGCAATTGTGCAGATGACAGCAGCTAGGGAAACACTGCGGTTTTTTGACCCCAAACCCCATGTCAATCCTAGTAAGATAAGCGAAATGAGAGTCCAAGCGAACTGAGGATTTATAAAGCGGCTGAGATAAGTTAAAGTCAGCAAACAAGCAAAAAAGATACTACCTGCAATTGCCAAATTTCTCAAGCTCATAGGTAGCGACAAATACAGTAGCAATATCCACCACAAAAATATTGTCGGTGCTAGCAATAGCAGTCGAGGAAGGACACCAGTGTGACGAATGGGGTTAGTGTAGGTATACACCCCAAATGGGTTTTTGACTGAAACATTATCATCAAATACCCAAGTAAATTGAGTCCCTTGTCTGTCATTTTTAATTTCACTGGGTACAATACCACTGGCAAAATCAGCTCCAGCGAAGTTGGCGATCGCCATGAGGCGGAAGTTGGAAAGCAACTGCCCGTTAGAATTATAAACCCAACGCGGTCCGCCTTGAGCTTTATAAGTGACTCTTAAACTTGTTTCTCCACCTGGTTGCAGTTGAAACGGAAAGCCATAGTCACCCGGATTTCTTTGTTGAAGTCTAGTACCGTCACGCTCTACTTTATAGCTTTGCAATAAAGAGTAACCAACGGGCGGCGGTGCTTCAAAGAAAAAACTATTAATATCCTTGAGTTGGTTAACAATTTTGTAGTCAGCAGTATAGTCTATTTTATAAATGGCGCGGCGACCTTGAATATCAGGGCTTTGGTCAAGCTTAACTTGAATTTGCGACCCACTTAATGTTAAGAAGCGGCTAACCTTCTGTTTATCATTTATCTTGACTATCTTATTATTAACTTGAGTCGTGTATGTGTATGGCTCTTCAGTAACGTAGCGTATTTGAGGCGCTATTTGTTCTAACTTTTCACCTGCGACACTCTCAGCAACTTGAGCCACCTTCGCCTGTTCCCAATGATGGTATCGATTGCTTAAAGTTGAACAAAGAAAAAATCCTCCCACCAGCAGAATTAACACCAAGGTTAAATGCTGTAATCCTCGCAAGAGTTGGGAGTAACTAACAGCCCATTCGCCAATCAAAATATCTTGCTGCTGTTGATTTCGACGAAGGGCAAAGCCCAACAGAGCAATTGCAACTCCCAAAGCGACAACCAGGAATACCAATAACAGTGAAGCTTTCAGTAGATGGGTTCCAAATTGGATAAGCTCGGTAGGATGCGTTAAGTCGGGCAATCCTGGGATGCCTTGGGCAGATTCAGACATTGGCAAGTTTTTGCAGAATTTGGAGATTCAGACTCAAAAAATCTACCAAAAGTTTCTTGCCAAAAATCAAGCTTTATTATCGTCCAGAATTGTGCCTTCTAGATTTGCGTCATTCAAGTTGGCTTGGTTCAAGTTAGTCTCGTTCAATTGGGCGTGACTCAGATCTGCTTGGGTGAGATCTGCTTTAGCTAAGTCAGCATGAGTGAGATCTGCTTCATTGAGAGAAACTGCATTCAAGTTAGCTTCTTGTAGCTCAGCATCACGGAATTGAGCGCCAACGAGCTTTGCGATCGTCAAGTCGGCTTGATTCAAATTAGCACCATCCAAAATGGCTCCTTCTAGAATTGCTCCATCTAGGATGGCTCCACTCAAATTAGCTTGGCTGAGATTTGCCTGATTTAAATTGGCTCCATTTAAGTCAGCTTCAATGAGGCTTGCTTGACTAAGATTCACTCTGCTTAAATCAGCTCCATCCAAAATGGCTCTGTCTAAAATTGCTCCACTTAGGTTAGCTTCTTGCAAGTATGCTTCGCTCAGGTTTACCCCAGTAAAATCTCTTGTGCCTTTCTCGTATTGTGCCAATAGTTCATTTGCTTTCATTGCTTCCGCTCCAACAAGTTTCTACTTCTTTTGCCACCTACAGTAGGGGACGTTTTGAGGGCAGAGTATCATTGTGCCCTCTAAGATGAAATTGGCTAGTTTCCGAGCGGGTTCATTCCGACTAAAAACTTTATATCTTCCCTTGGCACTTTGGCATACAGGTCCTTTCCTGGAAGAGGAAACTGAACATCAAAACCATCTTTATGGCATTGTAAAACCATTCCTACTAGACCTTCTGGCAGGTCATGATTAACGTTACGGGTCAGTCCAACTAAATCGCTCTTTTCGATGGTTGTCATAGTTCCGACCTCCATTTACTACTCTTTGAGTGGGCTGCCTTTAGATTGAATAAGCATTCTGCTAATCATGACCCATCAGTTGCTCAATCCACGTCCTACCTTGGCAAGAACTTCGACGCTTGGTACCATGCCTTTGGACGTACCGAAAAAGAAAGAGTTGAACTGTCAACTACCTACACTGTACCTAAGGTCAGTGTAGGCTTGCAGGAAACTGTAAGCCTTGTTGACCAGCTTTAGTTCCTAATAGGAACTTCGTTATTTGAGTCATGACACCCTAAGATGCGTGCCAGTTTTAGGCTCTGTCGTCTGAAGTTAAACAGGCTATAGGAAAAACCAGTGCTTCAGACTCAAAAAGCTTTTATAACATTAGCGAGGCAAACGTTACCAGTCATATTGAACACATCCTTGCCAAAAGCAAAGGAGGCTCTAATCGAGTCAGCAACCTCTGCCTTAGTTGCCATTCCTGTAACCAAGCCAAAGGAAATAAACCTGTTGAGGAGTTCCTGAAAAAGAAGCCGGAAGTTCTTAAGAAAGTGCTAGCTCAAGCAAAAGCACCACTTAAAGATGCTACCGCAGTTAATGCTACTCGTTGGGAGCTTTACAGAAGACTTCAGTCAACTGGTTTACCTGTAGAGGTAGGCTCTGGAGGGCGAACTAAGTTCAACCGCAAAACTAGAGGAATTGAGAAAACTCATTGGACTGATGCTGCTTGTGTTGGGGAATCAACTCCAAGTCAATTACTGCTCAAAGGTGTTAAGCCACTGTCAGTTAAGGCTAAAGGACATGGTAGAAGACAGCGTTGCGGCACTGACCGCTACGGGTTTCCAATTCGTCATGCTCCTGCCCAAAAGTTCTTCATGGGATTTCAAACTGGGGATTTAGTAAAAGCCGAGGTTTTAGCTGGCAAGTATGCAGGGACTTACACAGGGCGAATCGCTATTCGATTCAAACCTAGTTTTAAGCTAACTACAGGAGGTAAAAGTTTTGACGTGCATGCAAAATACCTGAAAACAATTCATAGATCTGACGGATATGAATACACATTCTGAATCAAAGGATTCGCACTCCGCTCAATTTATTATTTGGCGGCAATTCCCCAGACGCTGACCTTTCAGGTACAGGCGTCCGCCCCCTTGCCGCATTCAAGGTGGGAGTTTTAAGTCTTTTGATTATCTGACTTAAACCGACCTGCAACAAACTCTCGCCTTTGTAAATGCTTGCTCTTGCGTCCACTAACACGTTCCCGCCACATCTGAAAACTGGATGCTTTCATTTCACGGCGCATCAGGTCAATAACCTGCTTTTCTTGCAAACCGAATTGTTCTTCAATTGCCTCAAATGGTGTTCGGTCTTCCCATGCCATTTCAATGATACGGTCGATAGTTTCGGAACCAAGTTCTGGTAACTTCATACGATTTTAGATTTTAGATTTGAAATTTTGAATTGACGACCCGCAGGTATTTGATAGTGAAACCCAACATACCGTAACAAAAAAATCAGGGCAACAATGGAAGATTCCAGAATTACCCTGACTTTAAAGAGTGAAGAATCAAGAGTGAAGAATGAAGAAATTATTTTATCTTCTATCTTCTATCTTCTATCTTGTTTCTTATTTATTAAGCAAACGTTGCGGTTTTCACATCGTTGTTTGCCAACAGTTCTTGCAACTCCTCGGCATCCACTGTTTCCTTTTCAACCAGTATTTGCGCGAGTTGGTCGAGAATGTGGCGGTTATTTTCCAACACTTCTTTGGAGCGTTGGTAAGCTGTTTCTACCAGCTTGCGGACTTCTTCATCAATAGCAGCAGCAGTTTCTTCAGAGAAGTCGCGTTCTGCCATGATGTCTCGACCGAGGAACATATTGCCTTGCTGACGACCGAGAGCAACAGGACCTAAGCGATCGCTCATTCCAAAGCGTGTTACCATCTGACGAGCAACACGAGCAACTTGTTGCAAGTCTTGAGCTGCACCAGTGGTCACTTCTTCTTCACCAAAGATGAGTTCTTCAGCGAGACGACCACCTAAGGCAACTGCCATCTGGTTTTCCAGATAAGCACGGCTATACAAGCCAGTGTCCATCCGGTCTTCACTGGGGGTAAACCAAGTTAAACCACCAGCTCTACCGCGAGGAATAATGCTAATCTTCTGTACTGGGTCGTAGTCTGGCATCAAAGCACCGACTAGGGCGTGACCTGCTTCGTGGTATGCTACAAGAGTTTTGCGCTTTTCGCTCATCACTCGGTCTTTCTTCTCTGGACCTGCTAGCACGCGATCGATGGCGTCGTTAATTTCATCCATCGAAATTTCGGTTAAATTGCGGCGTGCAGCCAGAATTGCAGCTTCATTGAGCAGGTTGGAAAGGTCTGCACCAGTGAACCCAGGGGTACGACGGGCAATTCTATCCAAGTCCACATCTTTTGCCAAGGTCTTTCCACGGGCGTGAACTTTGAGAATTTCTCCACGTCCGGCGTAGTCTGGGCGATCCACAACGACTTGACGGTCGAAGCGACCAGGACGCAACAGTGCTGCATCCAGTACGTCGGGACGGTTGGTGGCGGCAATAATGATGATGCCTGTGTTGCCTTCAAAACCGTCCATTTCTGTGAGCAACTGGTTGAGGGTTTGTTCCCGCTCATCGTTACCACCGCCTAAACCTGCACCCCGCTGACGACCTACGGCGTCAATTTCATCGATGAAGACGATGCAGGGAGCATTTGTCTTTGCTTGCTCGAACAAGTCGCGGACGCGGGATGCACCGACACCGACGAACATTTCTACAAACTCAGAACCAGAGATAGAGAAGAAGGGGACACCAGCCTCGCCTGCTACTGCACGAGCGAGCAGAGTTTTACCTGTTCCTGGAGGACCAACAAGCAGTACGCCTTTGGGAATTTTTGCTCCAACAGCGGTGAAGCGATCGGCATTTTTCAGAAAGTCTACGACTTCGTTGAGTTCTAGCTTTGCCTGGTCAATACCAGCGACATCGTTAAATGTCACTTGGGTTTGCGGCTCCATTTGGACTCTAGCTCTGGATTTGCCAAAGTTCATTGCTTGGCTACCAGGACCATTTTGAGCGCGGCGTAGCAAGAAGAATAAGCCAACCAGAAGTAATACAGGGAAAAATAAGCTACTTAGTGCCTTAAACCAAAATCCTTCATCGGTTTGCGGCAAAACACTAATATCTACGCCATGTTGGGTCAGAGTGTTAATGAGATCCGGGTCGTTGACCAAAGTCACGAGCTTCTTCGTGCCGTCGCCTGGCGTCACAAGAGCTGTAGACCGATCTGCACTTAAACTGACTTTTGCTACTCTGCCATTTTGAACTTCTTGAATAAACTGACTGTACCGCCATGTATCTCTACTTTGTGGTTGTTTGTCAAAAAACGCTGTCCCCAGCGCAATGACAACAATAAAAAGCAGTGCGTACAGCCCCGCATTTCTCCATCGTTTGTTATTCACCCAGGTCAATCCTCCTAGATCTCTTGTGCTTTCCCGTAGCGTCTCTGTAAAGAGAGGGCTTTTTAAGAATTATGTTAACTTATCTTAACGTATACCAAATTTTGCACCTACAATGCTATAAAAAACATCCGCAGTTGTTGAAAACAGGGATGGTGGGGATTACATTCTAGCTTTCCTGTAGGCTGTATAACGGTATGAATCGGGACGGTTTCCACTACACTATTGCTGTAGGCAATAGCCTCAAACCCTTTGACTAGCTCTGGTGTCCAAGGTTCCTCTCGAACAATGTGCTGTTTCAATAGCCAGTCTCTAAGCTGTCCTCGCACAACTCCAGGCAAAATTCCTGCTGTTAAAGGCGGCGTCCACCAACTGCCATCCCGCCATCCCCAGAGGTTGCCTGTACTGGTTTCTAGCCAATTTCCCGCCGCATCGACTAATATCGCTTCTTGGGTGTTTAACTTTTGGGCGTTAGCCTTTGCCAACCATGCGCTGAGGTAGTTTCCCGTTTTATGAGCAGGTAGACAGCGAACAAATTCCGAAGCAGCAAGAGTTGCAAAAATACCATTTTTATGTAGTTGTGTCAAGTTGTTTGGCAGCAACCTACCCGTTATCCACTCCCGTCCATCAGGAAAGATGGTGATTCTGAGGACGGGAAAGTGTGCCATCATAACTTGTGCCCCTTGACGCAATCGCTCTTCATCTGGTAAGCGCCAATCAAAGGTTTGCAAGCTCAATTTTAGGCGATCGCAGTGGGATTGCCAGTAAGTTAACCGACTATCAAGCGAGTTATCATAAACCCGCAGCGTAGTAAAAACGGTTGCTCCATAGAGTAACCCTGGGTCGTCAATTTCTAATTCTAGAGTTTGAGACTCAATCAATTTGCCGTTGTACCAGAAAATAACCGTAACCTCACTGAGGATGGGTTAGTAGTAAACGCTTAAGCGCCTACTATAAGCCTATCAATTCAATCCTTTTCAGATAATTTAATTTTTTGACGCACCCACCCCTTCAAGGGGTGGGATTCATGCGTAGAACCGCATGGGTTGCGTCAAGCAACCCCTACCTATCCGACTAAGGTCTAAACCTAGCCTCGTAGCTACTTTCTTCAAGATATTTGCTGCACCGTTCAAATCCGCATTGCAGCGTATACCATGCTTTGTGGTGTATTCACCGCGCTTACTTCTTTTTCCTGAAAACTCGTACCCTATCTCCTTCGGAGACGCTGCGCGAACAGGTTTTTCGCCGAATGTAGGTACTAAATCTCCATCTAAGAAGCTAGCACGACTAGTGTATGCTTCTTCTGTCTCTACATAGTTGATGCCATACTGCTGACACAACTGTTCTATCCGCTTTCTCAGTTTAGCAGTGGGAATCTGTACAAAGTTTTGATTGTTTCTACGTCCAATATCAATACCTTGTTTTTGCTCCTTGTTGCAGCCAAAAATGAGATACCCTACTTCATTATTCAAGCACCAGTTAATGACTTGACGCGCTACCTTGTTGGTTGCATCTCTCATTTGCCTGTTGCGCTTATCGGTCATTCGTGCCATGCGTTGCGTGAAAAAAGAATCACCACCAAACTGTTTGTCAACTGCTGTTTGCAAACCTGCTTTAGTCTTGTTCCACCACTGATTAACCGCTTTTAACCGTCTTCCACTAATCAAGAATGACTTACCATTGGTGCAGACAGCAGACACCCAATTGTTCAGACCTGGATCTATACTTAAAGCGTTTGTCCCCGTCACCTGTGGCACTTCGTCCATTTCATAAACGTACTCGGTGTACCAAATACCATGAGAGGGAACGAATCGAAGTTCTTTAATCTTCTTACCCCACAACCGTTCTGGATATGGTACGGTAATTGACTCTATTCCCTCAAAGTACGTTTTCCCCGCCCGACAAGCGTGGAATCTCTAACCATTTCGCGCCATCTTCTTCAACCACTTTTATAGCTTGACCAGGATAGACTACTTGATACATCCCTCATGCATGAACGGTAATAGGGTAGTTTTGGTTTTTGGCTCAACTCTCTTTTTTTTGCTTTCTTCTCCAATGCTTGAAAGGAGTTGAATGCTTCAGCGACACTCTTAAGTGTTTGTTGACCAGCAAGGGAAGTGCATAACCTTATAATTCTCATCAACTTTGAGGTCTTTGCACAACTGGGCATAACTGATAGTTTTGCTGTTTTCAAAATATTGTTGACGGCTCAGGTATACGCCAGTGTTATATAAGCTATTAGAAGCCATGCCTAACACATTTAATATGACTTGTACTATTGCGTCTGGCTTGGTTGCATTCTTCTGCGTCAAAAGCATATCTACCACCTCCTTGTTATACTATTCGCATGACGATAAGTATAACAGTAAGGTTTTGAGAATGGCTAGAGATTATAGAATGGTAGTCAGACTGACTGATAAAGAACGGAAGAAAGTTGAGGCACAAGCCAGGAAGTTAGGCGTATCCATGTCTGAAATTGTGCAAGACTGGATAAAAACGTTACCCGACCCAGAGACTGACGGCAACTAAAGTTGCCACGCATTCATGAGCCAGCGCTGTAGACGGAGAAGCCAGTGCAGGCGACTGGCGTCCCATGCCGTCGATGACGGATGTGTACGACAAGAGTCGGTCACATCCTCATGGGCTTTCTGCTTTCAATACTGTAAATACCGTCAGGATTGGTGATAACCTTTCCTCCCAAAGCTTCAATTTCATTGATTGCTCGCTGACGAGTTGTTTTATCAACTTGATTATTTAATATCATTGTCCAACTAGCAATTCGAGCCAATTTACTGTTAGGATTTTTCTTGAGGAATTCAGCGGTTTTCTGCGAAACCGATGCCGCTTGTTTGCTTTCTTGATCTGTATGCTGGCTAGCCCAATCTGCTGCTATTTCAAAGGAGTCTTGAGCCATTGATGATTTTCCTAAAAATAATAACTCATCAATGCCTTTATACCGCCACACATAATAAGACTTTTCCGGAACCCAAGGAGATAGTGACTTTAAAGCTTTCTCTGTTAATTTTATAGAACGTTCTGGCATACCTGCATACATGGAAGTACTGGTAGAAAGGCTTAGATAGGCAGGTATAAATCGCGGATCGCGTTCCAAAATGACTTCAAAGTATTCTGGGCTTAAACTGTAACCTGTTTTGGCACGAGCTTCATCATCGCCAAAGTATTGCACAAAATTGAGATAAACCCAATTGGCAATCATGTTATTGTAACCAAAAGATGGCATTTTTTTGAATAAATTTAAGCGCACCTTTTCTGAGTCAATTGTTCTTTGTATTTCTAATGAAGCAGTTTTGTTAGTATGAGGTAGTTTTTGCATTATTGGAAATTGGAGCCAGCCCACTCCCAACATACATAAACAGGCTGCAAAAGATGCAGAGACACTTTGACGAGATAGGGCAAACATCTTAGTTTACTGGTACAGTATCAGACTACAGGTATATAGTTCCCTTTCATCTCGTCAAATTAACACTGGTTCGCTCTATATTTAGCAAAAGATAAAGAAGTTTTTATGCAACTATTTTAATTATTTTAATATTCACGTCAAAATCAACCCGTACTGGTCCAGCAGGGCAAGCGCATCTAATTTTGTGCTGAACAATACAGACTATAGAGCGAAATTATGGATGTCACTTTCAATGAAGATGCTTGCCGTGTTCGTAGCGGACATGCACTACAAAACCTTGGTCTGCTGCGACGGATTGCTCTGAATGCTTTAAACCCTTGAGCAATCTTTGAAACGAAGTAATCGCCAAAAATCTCATCGAGCCGCAATGGATAACAATTATATTCTTGCTGCTTCTTTATCCCAACATGATGCATCTTTATCCGCTTGTCAATAGCGTTTGAGATGCGTTTACCCTGACCCATTACCACAGTCAATTCACCCCGTCGAACTCACGTTTTCTTAACTGTCTTAACTGTCTTAACTGTCTTAACTGTCTTAACTGTCTTAACTGT
>NZ_CAWMYC010000052.1:0-9928 GCF_963872035.1 Scytonema sp. HK-05 | reverse complement strand
CTACAGAAGAAGAGATGCTTTCGTCACTCACCGCCTTACATCCCCACCGCATAGGTGGATGGGGTATTACGGCGATTTGATAAAAATTCTTGTGTGCAATGCGTGCGTCTTACTCGTCGTCCGGTGTGGTTAGGTTCTCTTCATTGGTATCGACGACAAAGACGGCTAGCATACGCATGGGTTGAGTATCACTGGCATTTGCGCTGACACGATGATGATCGCCAGGTACTTCAAAAAAGTTCTCACCAGCGTGATACACCTGCTCCGGATTATCATTGATTTTGCTACGAATTGCACCTTCGAGCACTGTTGCATAGATAAAAGCCGAGGCTGCATGGGTATGTGCAGGTGTTGAGCCACCTGGCGGATATTCGACCAGCAAGCCTTTGATACTCTTTCCTGGCACATTGGGAAGGGCGTGATCAAAGACCAGCGTTACCTTAGACGTATCATTAGACGTATCAGCAGATAAATCATTGACTGAAACTGCGAATACGGGTAGAGTTGCGAATATGGAGAGCGCTGTGAATATGGAGAGAGTCATGAATGCAACTCGCGAGAAAATAAGAGTAAACATTTCCGTTCTCCTTGCGTAAATACAAACTGGTGAATATAAATCCGTCTGATGTGCTCCCATGCTGAATCAAGCAGATCGCGGATTAGACAGGTGTTGGTTGAGTTGAGCGTTGCAAAACTCAGCAGTTGCGGAATGTTGGGCTTTGTGTCCTCAACCCAACGTATGTCAGCATTGAATTTTCATTGCTGATCTTTAACAGTTATCAGTTATCAGTTATCAGTTACCAGTTACCAGTTACCAGTTTTTTGGTCACTGTTTACTGGTTACTGCGGCTGGTAGTGTTCACTGTTTTAAGCGATAGAGCGGTTGAGCCAGTCCTCGAAACGGGTCGAGCCAATGAGCGAGTTGCCCTGCGGAACCAGCTGATCGTTCAACGCTGCACCAAAGTAACGGGCGTGAGTGTCTACAACCACCTGACGTGAGTCGTGAGTTGCACTCAGGAATTGGCGGACGATTTCCTCGAAACGGAACCGCTCTGGACCCGCTAAATCGATAATGCCGTTTACTGGCGCTCCCAGTGTGATATCGACCAGCGCGTCAGCAACGTCCTCCGACAGGATCGGCTGGATAAAGGCAGGGGGCAAGTGAACTGTTTGCCCATCGGTGGGGAATTGAGCGATGATCGTCTCGATGAACTCAAAGAACTGCGTAGCGCGAACAATTGTATAGGGTATTGCTGCGGACTGGATCAACTTTTCCTGAGCGACTTTCGCACGCATATAGCCGCTATCCGGGATGCGATCGGCACCGACGATTGATACTGCAATGTGATGACCCACACCCGCGTCTGCCTCCGCTGCAAGTAGGTTCCGGGATGACTCAAGGAAGAACTCTAACACCGCCGCATCCTCAAAGGAGGGTGAATTCGTCACATCGACAACAACTTGAGCACCCACTAACGCCTCAGCCAGTCCCTCACCCGTAACAGCGTTGACACCTGAAGAAGGGGACGCTGCTACCGCCTCATGTCCGAGCTTCTGTAGCTTGCTGACAAGCTTTTTACCAATCAGCCCACTGCCACCAATGACAACAATTTTCATGACAACACCTCTGATAATTTAAAGAACATGGTTGTTGAGTTTTGAGCCATCCGCAGTGAGTTGTTCTCAACTGAGATGGCTGTTTCTACCCGCTTCAAGTAGCGACACTTTCTGCCTGAGATCATCGTGCTCATACCAATTCTCTGTAAAAAAAGCACTTAATACTTACTCTTTCACTCAGCCGCGTACTTGGCGACGCCCTTCGGGTATCTCCTCCGGAGAGGCTGCGCCAACGCCAGTTCCCGCTTGTTGGGAAACCCGCCTAAGCCCTGCGGGCAGGCTGCGCCAACAGGACTGGACTCACCAGTCGCCTAGGTCGGGAAACCAACGCCCTTCGGGTATCTCCTCCGGAGAGGCTGCGCCAACGCCAGTTCCCGCTTGTTGGGAAACCCGCCTAAGCCCTGCGGGCAGGCTGCGCCAACAGGACTGGACTCACCAGTCACCTACGGCGGGAGACCCTTTCGGCAGTCGCCTGCTGTCGGGAAACCCTCCAAAGGGCGCTGCCTCACTGCAGTGCTGGCTCCTCCTGCAGCGCTGGCTCGTCTTGGCGGTTCGTTTAATAAATATTAAGTGCATCTTCAGGTCGAATTGGTATCAGCGATTCTTGCGACAGAACCCAAAATTTTGCATCCGGTCAGCTTAGTCGCTTATTTGATCTCAGCCGGGTCAAACTCGGTAACTCGTCCCGGACGGGCAGCCAGAAAGACATCGTAGGAAGTACAATAGGCAATCGTGACATCATTGGCTTTGTTGTAAAGATGAACCACGGTATTCGCTCCTCCGGGTTGAAGGGCAATGGGTTCCAGGTCCCCAAAAAAGAGACGACGAATGGTATCACCGCTGCCCAATTCATCCCTTAATTTCCGTAACAGAGCCAGTTTCCCTTCCAGGGTTGGAGGGGTTGGATCAGCAGGATGCTTTGCTTGAGTCATAATTGTTCTCCAATGTTGTTGAAATCTACGGGTCAAACTTTTTCACTAGTTGAAATGCTCAACTTTGTTTAGACAGGGAGATTGAGTTTGGCAGTCACCGTTGCGAGTTTGCTGCCAAGTTGCAAGATACTTGTCTGTTGGGCTTCATCCTTCAAATTGCCATTCTCATCAAACGCTTGATAAGCGTTCCCAATTGCCTGCTGATCTGGCAACACCAGAACCCCAATGTTTCCAAGAATGGAACGGACATGAGTTAATCCTCGTAAGCCTCCCAAATTTCCAGGGGAAGCACTCATTAACACCGCAACCTTTTCTTTGAAACACACCAATGAAGGTTCGTCCGGTTCAGGACGCGATGCCCAATCGTTGGCGTAGCCTCTCCGTCAGGAGATTCGCATTTTTCAGCAGTGGGGTGATCGAACTGTTGTATTCTGGGGAGGCAATGAGGAATCCCTGATGCGCTTTCATTAGGGCCTTGAGCTTGAGGGCATTCTCTGGCAGTCCCTCAGCCTCCTCCAAATCCCCATCATAGAGCGGTAAGGGCAGATCGCGGAAATCCAAGTAGGTCACTTCTGCACCTGCGGCTTTAGCTCCTTCAACGGCAATTTTCACCAGTTTTTTGTTGACAGAATCTTGGCGAGCACTCCCGGCAAAAGCGAGAATTTTGGCAGTGATCATGAATTCCTCCTTTCTTTCTAGTTTTCTCGTGATGAGTTTATGGTTGTTGAGTTTTGAGCCATCCCCAGTGAGTTGTGAAAACACGAGAACTCACCTTTGATCGGCAATGTTTTTCACTCATGGCATTCCCACAGCGGTACGCAAACCGGAACAGTAGGGCACGATAGTGGTTAAAACCATTGAGAGAAACTCATATCGCCTTCTCTGGTGGCTGAGTCGTTCTCAACGCCAATACACTAATCCAACATCCCAATCCATCGACAATTAACATCAGGTAAGCGGTGACTTGGAAAAGCAAGCCCCATCCTTCAAAGGAAACTTGAGAAACATGATCGGGGCTAATGACCAAGTGATGATTGTAAATTGCAGAAAGGAGTGAGCCTGTCATTGAACCCAGCAAGAGCCAGCTACCGATGCGGTAGAACGGCGTCCAGAGTAAACCGGCTGCAATAATGGGAGCCAATATCACCACACCCCCCACAAACAAACCCTGAAGCAGAGAAAGGGGAATTGGGATTTCGTTATGCGCTAAGCCATGTAGTCCATGAAGGAGTACGTGCATGACTACGATCGCTGTTCCATAATGAGCAATCTTCATCTTCTTCTCCCTTCACTGGTTAGTTAGCATGAGCCGCAGTGGTGCTAACCGTCCATTCCAACGGTCGCGGCTGAAAATTCAGTTCGCGTTTTGCCTTGGCATTTGATGCGCCTCGCATCTGAGTCTGGTAGTAAACAATATCCGCACCACCCTCCATTTTGAGAGCATCCTCAACCGATACCCGTGGCGGGGGTGGAGCATTCAGCGAGCGAGCAAACGCAGGCAGCCAGTCGCGCACCGCTAAAGGCTGATCATCGACAATCAGATAAACACCCCTGTTGCCCTGCTCTGCGGCGGCAACGGTGGCGATCGCGGCATCTTCAATGTGTATCCACGACCAGACGCCATCCCCATTGCCGACGATCGGAAACTGTTGCTGCCGCACCTGTTGCCCTACATCACCATCCGAGTTGAACCAGGTGCCGGGTCCGTAGAAGAAGCCATAGCGTAAAGCGATTCCCTCCAGATCAGGTGTTTGGAGCAAACGACGCTCAGTCTCAGTGACGAGGCGAGCATCGGCGGCAACAGCGGGGGAGGCATCAAGCGATAACGGTGTTTCCTCATCTGCCAATCCAGCACCGGGAATTCCCCAGAAGGCCATCGACTGTTTCAGGAAACGGCGCACCCCTGCTGCCTTTGCTGCCGCCAGCACATTGCCTCCCCCTTCCGACCGAATCCGCGTATTCAGAGCCGCTGTCGCATTCATGGATTCGCGAGTGTAAGTTCTGGGTAGAGCGGTGAGTTGTTCAATCACCACCTCTGGTTGAGCGCGAATGACCGCCGCTTTAACTGACTCTGCGTCGAATACATCCGCGATCGCCGGTTCGATTCCCTGTGCCGCTAAGGACTGTGCTCTTTCTTGGGTGCGGGTCAGCGCGACAACATTGTGTCCTCTGGCAAGTAATTGGTCGAGCGTTGGGCGACCGATCGCTCCTGTTCCCCCGGCAACAAAAATCTTCATCTGTAAATCCTCCAAAACTTGTTGGCTAGTACGGTACTACATTTAGATTGATGAGCTTGCTGCCCACCTCGGTTAACTTCATTCTTCTGCGATCGCTCAATTTAGACCACTCAAGTTCTTTGAGTTAAAACGTGATTTCATTGTACTGTGCTTGAGGAACGCCACCCTAGGCACTTACAAGTAATAAAATATCATCCCGGCATAACCTAGATTGAACTACCGCAACCAAACAACGCTTAGACACGGCTGGATATTTTATTTTTTGGATCTCCCCTAAGTGAGCCACAAGCAATTAAACCTGGTATACTTTAACCAAAATGGAATCATTTGCCTTTTATCTGTGTTGCTGAAACTCCCCGTGAGTCCTTGATTAAAGAAACGCCCGATATTTTAACAGTGAACAGCTACCTACGCAGTTATCAGTTAAATACGAGTCGTCGCGCGTCCCCCACCAATTAGACCAGAGAGCGTTGGTGGCGGTGAGCGCATCCCCCAAAGCGCCCGCCGTCAGGACTGATAAGTGATAAGTGATAACTGATAACTGATAAGTGATAAGTGATAAGTGATAACTGATAAGTGATAACTGATAACTGATAACTGATAACTGATAACTGATTTAAGAAAAGCGCTCTGTCGTTTGCACCATCGGCTAATATATGGATTCCAACCCATCAAAAACTAGACGAGGTCGCTCCACTTCTTTTCGAGTGCGAGGAGCCATCCTATCGCCTCAAGGGTGGCAAAAGTTTCAGACGGCAAAACAGCAGGCGGAATCCGACGAAACCTGGGGTAAGCGCTTCAGCCAGGAAGATCTCAGCGCTCGCACCGGACTCTCCCTAAATACCCTCGCTCGCATCTTCAAGCGCGAACTGGGGGTCGATCGCCAGTCATTAGAGTATCTGTTCCGGGCGTTTGGGCTGGAATTGACGCAGGCAGACCTGACATCGCCAGCCTCATCCCAAGAGACTGTGAGCCGGTGGACAAATTCTTAACAGGACTGGGATACGGCAGTCGATGCCTCAGCGTTTTATGGGCGTGAGGTAGAACTGACACAACTGTGGCAGTGGATTGTATCTGATCGCTGTCGCATAGTCGGGTTGTTGGGCATTGGCGGCATTGGCAAAAGTACGATCGCCGTCAAAGCTGCGCTTGGGATGCAAGCAGAATTTGAGATTGTCGTATGGCGCTCCCTGGCTAATGCACCACCGCTGGATGAACTCCTGTCAAGCCTGCTTACGTTTCTCATGCCGCTTTATGGGGAAGATCCCATCATTCCTACCACGCTCGCTCAGCAAATTTCCAAACTGATGCAATATCTGCGGTCGCGTCGGTGTTTATTGCTGCTCGATAATGCTGAGACCATTTTGCAGCGTGAGGCAGTGGGACAATGGCTCTCGGGCTACGAAGGTTACGGACAATTGCTCAGAACCATTGGCGATACGTCCCACCAAAGTTGTTTGTTGCTCACTAGTCGAGAAAAGCCACGCGAAATAGCACTGATGGAAGGGGCACAGGTGCTGGTGCGCTCGCTGACCTTGAGCGGGCTGACACCTGATGACGGACGCGCCATCTTTCGGCAAAAAGGAGCGTTTACAGGTTCACAAGCCGAATGGGAGACTTTAATCCACCACTACGGTGGCAATCCTCTGGCATTGAAACTGGTGGCAGCCGCAATTGAGGATTTGTTTAACGGCAGCATTACAGAGGTGTTGCCCTATCTGAGTCAGGGATTGGCTGTTTTTGAAGACATCCGCGATTTGCTCTCCCGTCAGTTCGCTCGCCTGTGTGAAGCGGAACAGAAAACACTGTCCTGGTTTGCAATTCATCGGGAGCCAGTCTCGATTTCAGATATTCGAGAGAACGTGGTTGATCCTGCAGCTCAACAAAGTGTACCTAATTTGATCAACTCACTACTGAGGCGATCGCTCATTGAAAAAACCGATGGGTTATTCTTCTTGCAACCTGTGGTGATGGAATATGTCACAGAGCGATTCGTGCAGCTTCTTTGCATCGAATTTGAGACGCAGCAGCTTAACGTTTGGCAAACGCATCCCTTATTGCCAGTACAGGCAAAAGATTACATTCGAGAGATTCAGAGGCGCTTAATTGTGCAACCTGTGATGGAACGGCTGCTGTCTCGCTTTGGCAGTGTGACGGCGATCGAGGCACAAGCAAAGCACTTATTAAGGCAACAGGGGCAGAAACCAGGGTATGTGGCAGGCAACTTGATTAACCTGCTGGTGCAGCTTCAAGTCGATTTGCGCGGCTCAGATTTTTCTGGTCTTGTGGTGCAGCAAGCCGACTTACGGCAGGTCGATTTAGCAGGAGTCAATTTTCAGAATGCTGACTTAACGAAATCTATCTTTTCAGAAACATTCAGTATTGCCATGTCGATCGACCTGAGTCCAGACGGTCAGACGATGGCAGTGGGCGATTCCAGTGGCAACATCTATCTCTGGAACATCAGCACAACCCAACTCTTAGCCACCTTTTCAGGTCATATCGGCTGGGTTTGGTCGGTTGCCTTTAGTCCGGATGGCAACATGTTAGCCACCGGCAGTACGGATAGTTCGGTGCGCTTGTGGGATGTCCAAAGTGGGCGATGCTTGCAGGTGCTAACAGAACATACCGGTGGCGTTCGATCAGTGAGTTTTAGTGTCGATGGTCAGCAGTTAGCGAGCGGCAGTGAAGATAAAACGGTGCGCCTATGGAATTTGCAAGGGCAGTGTCTCCGGGTTTTGAAAGGACACACCCAGAGTGTTTATTCTGTCCACTTTGCTCCGAATCAGCAAACCTTAGCCAGTAGCAGTAATGATACAACCGTTCGGATCTGGGATGTGAGCAATGGCAACTGCCTGAGTATCTTACAGGGGCATACCACCGGGGCTCAGTGTGTGCGCTACAGCCCGGATGGTCAACTGCTCGCTAGCGGATGCCGGGATGGATCGATTCGACTGTGGAGCGGTGATTGCTCCCACAATCGAGCGTCCAAGCCTAGTATCATAAATTCCAGTGTCAAGCTACTGCAGGGACATACCGACTGGGTTTGGAACATTGCCTTTAGCGCGGATGGTCATTGGTTAGCCAGTGCCAGCCTCGACGGTACGCTACGCCTTTGGAGTATTCAAGATGGGCAACCCATCTATGTCCTTGAGGGTCATACCCACGATGTTTTTGGGCTTGCCATCAGTGCCGATAGTCAATTGTTGGTCAGCACAGGAGAAGACCAGACGGTGCGGCTGTGGCATTTACAGAGCGGAAAGAGCCTGAAAATGTTGCGTGGATACACGGGTGGAATTCACTCGCTGAGCCTCAGCTCGGACGACCAAATCCTTGCCAGCAGTGGTCAGAATGAAATGATTCAGTTGTGGCATTTGCAACCAGATGGCAATCTGTCATCGTATCACCCCTACAAAACGTTTCCCAGCCCAACCCGTCGGATGTCATCATTCAGCAACGTCAGCTTTAGTCCCGATAATCAAACTCTCGCGATCAATCGACACGATGAGTCGATCGCTCTATGGAATATTCAAACTGGGCACCTCGATCGATGGTCAGCGCACAACGCGGCCGTGTGGACAGTGTTGTTCAGCCCAACGGGACAAATTTTGGCAAGCAGTAGTTATGATTGCACCGTGCGACTGTGGGATGTGCAAACGCATCATTGTTTGCATGTGTTACGCGGACACCAGAACGGTATTGCTGCGATCGCGTTTGACAAGAGCGGTCAATGGTTGGCAAGTGGCAGTTTTGATCTGACCATTCGCTTTTGGGATGTGCAAACTGGAGAATGTTTGAGGGTATCGCAGGGACACATCGGTGCAATTTTCGCACTGGCATTTGATTCGGGTGGTCACCGACTGGCAAGCGGCAGTCAGGACCAAACGGTTCGATTATGGGATGGGCAAACTGGAGAATGTCTGAAGGTTTTGCAGGGGCATACAGGAGCCGTCTGGACGGTTGCCATCAGTCCCAACGGTCGATTCCTAGCAAGTGGCGGCGATGACCAAACGATTCGACTGTGGGATCTGCAAACGGGGCATTGCCTTCACATCCTGGGCGAACACACCGGTTGGGTTCGGTCACTGATCTTTAGCTCTAATGGTCAAATCTTATTCAGTGGGAGTGACGATCGCACAATCAAGCTTTGGGACGTGCAGGCAGGACGTTGTATCGAAACGTTGATGGTCAATCGCCTGTATGAAGGCATGAATATTCAAGGCGCAACCGGGTTGACCGTGGCTCAAAGAGCTACCCTGAAAGCATTAGGGGCAATTGACCATTGAAGCGACATCCAGCCAGCTTCAGCGCCTTCGCTTGTGTTCGATTGTGTCTAGCAACTGTTGAAAGGCGTCATCGCGATTGCGCCATTCCCTCGTTCACGAGTTGGTCAACTCGTTCATTGGCGTAGATATAACCTGCGGAATGTAGGTTAAATATGACGATGCACGACCTTCCAAGAATGACATCTCAAAAATGTTCAGATTGTGGTGCAATTGTGAAAAAGTCTCTTTCAACTCGCACCCATAAATGTAACTGTGGATGCGACTTGCAAAGGGATGTTAAGTAGGTCGGTACAAATAAAGTTAACGAGTTTCGGGAGTCCTTAGTCATTAGTCATTGGTCTAAGGCGCGGGTTTTAGAGGCTTTTACATTTCTTAACATAGTTCGGTTTATTTCTACCTATCTACTTAATGCGGCAATCAATATTCTCAATCGCGGCATCGCTACCGGAGGGCATCCGGGAAGTAACGCTACAGGACTAGCAACCTCTACTCTAGTTGGTGAGACCAGTCCTGAAGGAGGGTCTCCCGACCTAGGGAACTGGCGAACCCGAAGGGTGAAAACCTGCGCTTAGCAAGTAACTAGGAAGAATGTAGAATCCCCTGGCAATAATCAAAACGAGCGATAGCGTTCGCGTAGCGTGTCCGTGCCTCCTCCGGAGGAGCTTGCGCTAACGGCCTCAAGCCGTGCCCGTAAGCGCAAGCGCACACCGAAGTGTTGGCGCAGCCTGTCCGTAAGGAATTACGCGCAGCGTGTCCGTAAGGACTCAGGGCTCAGGACATAGTTTTGATAGCCAGGGGAGTGTAAACTACCCGCACTGATTCGGGGTACCGAATACAGTGTGGGCTTTCAGTAGCC
>NZ_CAWMYC010000051.1:0-10146 GCF_963872035.1 Scytonema sp. HK-05 | reverse complement strand
AAGCTGGTTCTTTCAAGCCCACACTATACACTCCGTGTTAGTGTGGGTAGTTGACTAGTTCTTCTATCAGGTTTATAGCCCAATACGGTTCAGTTAAAGGTTGATCCTCCCTAGCCCTCCTTAAAAAGGCTTGTCATTACCAACATCTTTTAAAGTGAGGTAAGGGTGTAATAGAGTCAGAGTATGAAGTTGAAAAATTTCACAGACCTGAATGCTTGGGCAGTTGAGCAATGGGGCGATAGCGAATTAGGGGATAGTCGTCGTACAGATAGAGCGATCGCTGTGGGAGCAGCAATTGCGGCTAACCCTGAAGCAAGTCTGCCAAATATCATGTCAGGTTGGAATGAAGTCAGAGCAGCTTACAGACTATTTGCAGAACAAGAGGTGACTCACAGTGAGTTGATTAAGCCACACACAGCAGCAACAAAAGCGATCGCCAAAAATAGTTCTGGCTCAGTCGTGCTATTTATCCAAGATACCTCAGAACTAGATTACACATCGGCAAGGAACATTAAGGGGTTAGGGCATATAGGCGATGGCAAAGGGCGAGGAATAATGCTGCACAATTGCTTGGCAGTAGTACCAGTCCCAGGAAACCCAGAGATATTAGGACTGGCAGGACAAATACCTTGGGTACGTGGTAGTGATACTCAAAACCGAAAAATCGAGAACATTTCACAGGAATTACTCAGAACCGAGAGTGAGGGTGAAATTTGGTCGCAGATGGTCGAATCAATTGGAGAAGCTCCACAGATAGATTCAATGTGGGTGAGTGTTGGAGACAGAGGCAGCGATATTTTTTCATATATCCGACGTGTGAGTGCACTACACTGGCACTGCTTGCTGCGAGTAACTCAAAATCGTGTTATTACCAAACCGGATGGCACAAAAGGATACCTCAAAGCTTTTGCTCGTGACTTGGAACCAATGTCAACCAAGACGATTGTGCTACGTGGCCGCAACGGCGAACCTAAACGTTGTGTGGATTTACAAGTTGCTTGGTCAGCCGTGACAATTCAACCACCTGCAACGGGTAGTGAAAGAAAACAACAGCCAATTGATGGTTGGTGTATACGTGTTTGGGAAGAATCATCAGGTGATTTGGAATGGATTTTGTTTACAAGTGTACCTGTAACAGATGACAACTCTGCTTTGATCCAAATCGACTGGTACACTTGCCGTTGGCTGATTGAAGAATATCATAAATGCCTGAAAACAGGTTGTGCAATCGAAAAACGCCAATTGGAGTCAGCCAATGGTTTAGTCACGTTGCTTGGTTTTTTTGCAGTTGTTGCAGTGAGATTGTTACAGTTACGCGAACTTAGTCGTAGTAATCCCTTATTGCCTGCTCAAAATTTTGTACCCCCCATGATCCTAAATATTCTGGTTGCTCGTCTTGGTTTGCTCTCAAATGATTTAACTTTAGGTGATTTTTGGAAGTGTGTTGCTCGTTTGGGTGGTTTTCTCGGCCGTAAAAGTGATGGGCTTCCTGGTTGGCAAACTCTATGGCGCGGATGGTGTCGTTTAATGGATATGTGCTGGGCTATCAATTTTTCAACCCAATCTTTGGAAAAATGTTGGTAATGACAAGGCCTTAAAAAGGAGGGAACTAAGCCCCCTTTTTAAGGGGGTTGGGGGATCTTAAATACCACTAACTGAACTGTATTGGTTTATAGCCTCAGAACCTCCAATCCCGTGCATTAGTTGGATGCCTAAGCCAGGAAGTCGCCCCCCTGACTCGGCTACAAAATCGTGCATGAATCGTTAGATTCATATCAAGTCCGGTTAATTAGCTATTATTAAACGATCTGTGCAAAAACCGGAAAACCCGCTCCCCGGCTCTTGAGCCCCCCCTGCTCCCCTACTGCCTTAATGATAAGTCTTTATGTTCCGTTTAAGTGCTTATCTCAGGGAACGACGAGGAAATTGATCGCGCCCAACAGATTCTAAAACTTTTCAGACATCCTTTTAGAACCCAATTTGGTATCAACATCAACTAGCTAAATAACTGCTTATCTTATCCTTATTACGACGTAAGATCTTGAGAGCTTGTATCTCTATTTGTCGTACTCGTTCTTGACTAATATTCATACGCCGACCAATTTGTGCTAAAGAAAGTTCATGCCCATCTGTAAAACCAAAGCGTAAGGATATCACTTCCTTCTGTTGCGGGGACAGATTTGAAAATAAGTTTTGAAGGTCTTGGCGGAGAGATTTTTCAACAACGTAGTTGAAAGGAGAACCAGCTTGATCCTCTAGGATTTCTTGCAATTCCGTTTCTCGTTCTGGTCCTACTCTTAACTCTAAAGAGATAGGTCTACGAGAAAAAACCATAAATTCACGAATTTGACTAGGCTGTAGAGAAAGGGCTTCAGCAATTTCTGTCGTTGTGGGAACGCGACCTAACTTTTGAGATAATTCTCGCTGAATGCGCTTCATTTTGTTCAACTTCTCTATAACATGAATAGGTAATCGGATTGTGCGTCCTTGTTGAGCGATCGCCCGTGTTATTCCTTGACGAATCCACCAGTAAACATAGGTAGAAAGCTTGTATCCTCTGGTGGAGTCAAATTTCTCTACCCCTCGTTCTAGCCCTAAAGTCCCTTCTTGAATCAAGTCCAGCAACTCCATATTGCGTCTTTGATATTTCTTGGCTACTGCTACCACAAGTCGGAGATTAGCCTGAATCATCTTTTGCTTAGCTTTTTGTCCTTGATGAAGCATATCAACTAGTTCTTCTGAGCCAAGGTTCATCTCATCAGCCCAATCTTGCACTGTTGGTTCATGTTCTAATTCAACAGCTAGTTTTTCCTTAACAGCCAACAAGTTCATCATCTGCTGAACTTGTATAGATAAAGAGATTTCTTGCTCTTTAGTCAGCAGAGGCACACGTCCAATGTCTTGAAGATAAGAACGTATAATATCATTAGTGCGAACTTCTTTACTGTTGTTATCTACTTTTGGAGATAATTTTTTTGAGCCAATCATAGTTATACTTTCCTTAACAAAGGTTATTCTTTATGACAGTTTTGTCATAGTCACATTTGTATGGTTGTGGATGAGTAACTTCCAATAAGTAACCACAAACAAACGCCCCACCAAAAACGAGAAAACCAACTAATATGAAATCGATTCCTAAAAATATCATGAGCATAAGCAAAACTTAATTTAAGGTATTGGCTATTTTTCTTCACTTTAAAACATAAACAGGTCTTTGTATTTCTCTAATTCTGTTTAAAGGCCAGAAAAAGAAAATTGCCCGACCAATGATTTTATTACGGGGAACAAAGCCCCAATAGTGACTGTCAAAGCTATCATTCCGATTGTCTCCAAGAACCAGATAAGAATTTGCAGGGACAATCACCGGACCCCAGTTATAATCTGGTTTAGCTTCAATATAGTTTTCTTTTATGGGTAAACTATTAATGTAAACTTGTCCATTCTTCACCTCAACCTTATCCCCAGGTAAGCCAATAACACGTTTAATAAAAGCGTCATGAAAATTATCTTGTTGTAGCGTTTTTGTCGGATTAAAGACAACGATTTCACCTCGTTGAGGAGAAGTAAAATCATAGCTAATTTTATCTATAATTAAACGATCACCTGGTTGAATAGTTGGCTCCATAGAACCAGAAGGTACATAACGTGCTTCAGCAACAAAGGTACGAATACCTAACGCTATAATTACACTTAAACTTATCGTTTTGATAGTGTCAATCCAAATATTTTCTGATTGAAGTTGCTTTGATTTATGCTCGTGAAGTGTAGACATAATATTCAGACCTAAAAACAAGAAAACATATATAATATTGACAATATATTACTGCGTTTTCGTAGCAGGACTAGCTTGAGGAGCAAAGAGGTTTCCAGCAGCATCATTTGGATAGACGCAAGAAATCTGTGGCGAATTTTCTAATTTACCTGTGTAGGCAAAAGTATTCAAGTTGTTCTTACAAGTGCTGACTTGTTGGGATGTCACTAGGTTTTTTTGTTGCAGAATTGACCAATCACTTGTACGCAAAACACAACCTGGTTGCATACGCGGTTGGGAGACATAGACCCTAAAGGGATTTAGGGTAACAAAGATACGAGCATCTGTGACAATGGCGCTTGCTCCATACTGCACGCAGACATCAGCATCTGGAGCAGAACTGTCAATATAGGTGCTGCTAGCGACATTGTCTGGACTAGAATTGGCAACAGTACTTACGCTAACCCCAATCAAAATTCCTACTACTACAGCGACTCCAATAATTGCTACTATCATTGTGTTAAAACGGAAAGATAACGATTTATTGGCAGATTGTTGAGTTCGATGTGGCATAACTAACACTTGTGATAGAGTTATCTTGTATTTGGTACATCTGCTTGTAATACACCTTTAGCTTTTACTTCTACTATCTCTAGTCTTGACTATCATTTGTTGTAGGTAATACTCCTGCTTGGAGACTCATATTAATAGTTTTTCCTTGCCTATGAATTTGCAATTGCAAATTACTACCTATGGAAGTACTATTTACAATTTGTTGCAACTCATTCGAGTTATCGACAGCTTCGTTATTTGCCTTCTCAATCACATCACCAGCACGAAGTCCCCCACGAGCCGCAGGTGAAGAAGGTATAACTTTGACAACTAAGACACCTTGAGACTCATTGACATTAATTGGAGAGTTGGGGTCGCTGTTAAGTTCTTGTTTCACCTCTGGTGTCAACGTTAACATTTGAATACCCAAATAAGGATGCTCGACTTTACCTGTAGCGATGATTTGATTAGCAATTGTCTTGGCTGTATTAATAGGAATTGCAAAACCTAAACCTTGGGTATCTTTGATAATTGCAGTATTCATCCCGATAACTTGACCATCCGTGTTTAATAATGGACCGCCAGAATTACCAGGATTAATTGCTGCATCAGTTTGGATGTAATTGACTCGCTCATCTTGCATTCCCACCTGAGAACTAGAACGACCTGTAGCACTGACAATACCTTGGGTGACAGTATTATCTAAACCAAGAGGATTACCGATCGCAATGACCCATTGTCCTGGTTGGAGTTGTTCTGAATTACCCAACGATGCTGTTGGCAAATTATTAGCTGAAATTTTCACAACAGCAACATCTGTTACTGGGTCACTACCCATAACTTTACCCTTAAAAGTACGTCCATCTTTGAGAGTAACTGTAACCGTTTTAACTCCATGTACCACATGAGCATTAGTTATAATCTCACCATTAGAATTAATAATGAAGCCCGAACCAATTCCATGAACGGTTTCGTTGGATGGCACTTTGGGAAATTCGGAACCGAAGAATTGCTGAAATAATGGGTCGTTAAAAACACTAGCCTGAGGATTTTTTACCGTTTGAGTGGAATCAATTCTCACGACAGCAGGTCCTGTCTGATTCACTACAGTGGTGATAAAGTTCAAATTATCAGATGTAGCTGGATTAGTAGATGGTTGAGTTGCTTTTGCTCCTTGCGCGGAAAGAAATGGTTGAGGTAGCAACGAATTATTTGATAGTGGGCGCATAGCGATCGCTGCGATACCTGCGCCCACTAGCATACATCCTAAATAGGTAAGTGGTTTTTTCCAATTTGGATTATGCACCTTATCAGGTTGTGGATTTGAGTTTAAATTAAAGTTATCGATTTCCTGAGAACCATTTTGGGAATCATAGTTTAAATTATTCATAGCCTTCAATTCTTTTGTGCTTTTAGTTTGACTGTAAAAAGAAAAAGTTAAGAACTTGGGAAGATTTGTGTGGTATTTGCAAGGAAGCTTTATTTCTCATCAAGAGATATTAGTTGAGGATGTGTTGCTAAGACTTGTTGTCGGAGTTTGGGAAGTTGTCGAGCAAAAAGCATTCCTCCCAGAATGCAAACGCTACTGTGAAGCACCAATAAGACTAATGAAGCTACCTTTAAATAAATTGCCAAACGGCAGAATCACCGCGTCATGATAATTTCCTTGCTAAAAAGCTTCCTAGTTCTACACAAACAACACCTAACGCTACGCTAGTCATCCAGTAAAATAGCGCTATTCCATAATTCGCCGTTTGTAGAAGAGTCGTAGTATCCAGAGAGTAAGTTGAGAAAGTTGTGTATGAACCTAAAAACCCGACTGGAATCAGTAAACGTAAGTCCGCACTGGTCATGGGTCTTTTCTAAAGTCAAAGTCACGAAAAAACCCATGACCAGTGCTGTTGTAAGGTTGGTGGAGAAGATACCGTAAGGGAAACCAGTTCCAAACCATTGGGCTGATAATATAGTGAGGTAGTAACGACTCAATGCCCCTGGAATTGCTCCTAAACTGATTGCAATAGGAACACGAATTGCTGGGTTGACAGCAATTAACAAATCGAATACTTTGTCAAATCTAGTAAAAATGAAGTTTAACATAACACCTAACATTAGACTTACCATTCTCAAAAACGCTATTTTTGTAGGGTGCATTGCGATCGCTTCAGTCTCAAAAGCTAATTCTACCGTTGTAGGCAATGTCACCTTACGTTTATTGCAAGTAGTGCAAGATGTGAATAGAGACAAATTGCAACTGTTATCAGTGTTAACTATTTCTCAAGTTATGACCATCTCAGATTGACAACTTAAGCAGCAAAATAACATGGCAATTTACTGCTTGCATAAAATAATACTTTCACCAAAAAAGAACGATAGGTACAGAACTCAGAGATCAGAATATGAAACGCGTTTTCTCGTTATGAGTCAAGAGTTCTGGTTTTTGAGTATTGGTATGGCTGCCCCCGAATTTAAATGCGAGAGAAAAAGAAAATTTTTCCATTCTCAAATCCCCCGGATTCCATCCGTGGGGATATTCGCGCGCTGCGGTTCTGCGTTCTGCATTCTTCTTAAGGTTGAGTTTTTAGCCCATTTTCTGCTAAATTGCAGCTTTTCTAGGCTATCTTGCCTTTACCTAACGATAGATTTAATCTCATAATAACGATGTCATCAATAGTCTTATAAATTATTGAGGCTACATTAGCGCTAACAAAGGCAATTTATATATGGGTTTTATCAGACGCACATGGTTTCAGATATTTATCAGTGGGCTCCTTCTGCTGTATGTTGTTGAGAAAGCTGTTATTACAACTAATAACCCCAACTTCATACCTAGTGTCATCTTGCTAGGTTCATTTCTTGTACCTGTATCTTTTATAACATATTTATATGGAAATTTACCCAATTGGGAATACTCGTTACCCCCAATGGCAATTTGTTTTCTTTGGGGTGGAGTTGTAGGCACAGTTGTTGCAGGAAACCTAGAGTACGATGTAGTCAAAGCGTTAGGTTTCTTGCCCATGCTTGGTGTTGGACTGATTGAAGAAAGCGCTAAGTTAATTTTTCCTTTAGCATACTACTTACAGGGACGTCACCGCTCTTTGGCAACCGGAATACTCCTTGGTACTGCTTCCGGTATGGGTTTTGCTGCACTTGAGACAATGGGTTACAGTTTTGTCTCTCTTCTGGAATCAAAGGGAAATTTAGTTGTTCTTGACGAAGTTTTGCTTGCTCGTGGATTGCTCTCTCCAGCCGGACACGCAGCTTGGACGGGGCTTGTTTGTGCTGTGTTGTGGAGAGAACGAGCCAAAACAGGACATACAGTATTTAACTGGCAAGTGGTAAAGGCTTTTTTGACAGCAGTATTACTCCACGCCTTGTGGGATATATTTAACAGCACAAGGAAAGCTACGTTTCTTGAATTTATTATCCTAGAGTTATTAAGTCTACTTGTCGCGTATACAAGTATAAGTTTGCTCAACAAGCGAGTGCGTGAAGCACAGTTACCCGCATAAAATATAGGAGTCGGGAGTCGGGATTTGAACTCTCAGTCGTAGAGGTTAAAACCGCTACATTCACATCAGAAGCTGCGAACAGGTAAGCCAAATCAAGACCACCGACAGGTTGTTAATAGCATCCTATGGATACTAAGGACTGCTGACTTTTCACGGGATGTGGAAAAGGGAGATTGGTTCGCGAAGATTTTTCGCGAACCAATCTCCAATATGATCTTTAGATTTGCTGATATTGTCGTCACAAGTGTGAGTGATATGAGTGAAAATGAAAATATTAGAGAACAACCCGTATTGTAAATGTGATTTTGGAGACAAACGATTAACCCAAAGAGCAGTATCGATTGCGGATGCTATTGGTGTAAAATATGGTCAACCATTGTCAAAAATATTTAAAAGTGCCAGTGACCTCAAACGCAGTTACGAATTTTTTACTAATCCTAAAACAATATTTGAAAAGTTGACTCAACCGTGTTTTAAACAAACAGCGCTTCAAATCAATGGCATACCAGTTGTGCTAGCGGTAGGGGATACGAGTTTTCTTGATTACAAAAAAATATTAGAGAAGCGTGAGATTATGGTCCTACTGGAAACGGTGGAAACGGACTAATTCTACACACATCGTTAGCATTAGACTCAGATTTCGGTCAGCCATTAGGGCTACTATGGTCAAAGCTATAGCATCGAGAAAAAAGCCAAAAACACCTATATCTGAAGAACCTGAACACAAAAAGCAGCGAATAAAACAAAAGCGTAAAGCTCAAAGAAAAAAGACATTTGAACAAAAAGAGCTTTACCGATGGATGGAAGCATTTGACAGATTTTATTCAAGCTAACCCAGACCCCAGGGAAGTGACATACTCCTACACTGACTGAGTACAGTACAGTGTAGGCTTCTCAGCGACTCCCGGTATCCCGTCGGACATTAACTGAGCTTTAAGAACGCGATGCCCCAGCGCTCTATTTTTTATATTTATCGCTGCATTGTGGTCACGGTCTAGCGAACAACCACACTGGCAAGAATGCCAACGTTCATGTAGTTTCTTGGGAACTTTCACGGCACAACTAGAGCAATCTTGTGAGGTACCGGAAGCATTCACAGCTATTACCAACAACCCAGCATTTATGCGCCAAAGGCGCACGCTTCGCGAACGGCTTTGGTGGCTAGAATTGACAAGAAGCGGGTGCCCTCCGGCATCATGCACAGATTTTGCTAGACGGGATTTTGAAAGTCCTTTAACGTTGAGGTCTTCATGAGCAACAACATCGTATTTTGACAGCAATTGTTTTGCAGTTTTAAAATGAAAATCTTTCCGTTTATCGGCAACTTTTTTATGTTGCTTGCCCAACTGTTTTACTGCTTTACGTCTACGATTACTATCCTTTTTACGACGAGATACCCGTTTTTGAATAACTCGCAAACGTTTTTGAGACTTGCGGTAGTGTTGAGGAATTGCAACAGGTTCACCATCAGAAGTTGTTAAAAACTCCTTCAGACCAAGGTCAATCCCTGTTATTGAGTCAGGATTAATATCGTGCTTGACACTAGGGACTGTCGGGTCTTCGAGACTGAGGGTTACATAGTATCCGTCAGCTTTTTTAGTAACTGAGACTGTCTTTATCTTAAACCCATTAGGCATGGGACGATGCAAAATAACTTTAATATTTCCCAGTTTCGGAAGATTTATTAAACTACCTTGAATGCAATCATCCTTCATCTGTGGATAAGTAAAAGTCCGGTAACGGTCACGAGACTTAAAACGAGGTCTACCGCTTCTCCTCCCGTTGCTATCTCCACTTAAAAAACGGTCAAATGTTACCTTAACTCGCTTGACCACATCCTGTAAAACTTGTGAATGAATATCACCGTAATGAGGATGAGTTTTCTTTAAAATAGGTAGCGTTTTCTTTTGTGAATAATAATCTGGGTTATCTCTTAGTTCAGGTAAATGACAAACAAGAGGACAAGCGTTAATTGAACAACGATTTTGCTCATGCCAGTTGAATCTGTCAGCTAAGAAATAATTATATTGAGCGCAAAGCATAGACAACCATCTATCTATACTTGCTACTTGTTGTTTCGTTGGTCGTAGTTTGTATTGGTACGCAGTCCTCATTTTTTTATCACCTCCTTGTTATCTGCTAGTATAACATTAATGGGTATTATGTGGGTACAAAAAATGAAAATAGAATGGTTTAAAATGCGGATGAGTGAACGCAGATTAAATAAGTTGCGGTTATACGCTGCAATGAAAGATACGACAATGACTCACGTTATTGAACCCACATTCCGCACCCCTAACTGTCACAGAGGGAAATTACGGAGAGAAAAAATCT